>CAIORQ010000031.1 GCA_903860745.1 uncultured Actinomycetes bacterium
GGCGTGACCGTGACGGCGTCGAGCGGCGACGCCGGTATCACCAACACCATCGGCTCGCCCTCGACCGACCCCAACGTCCTCTCGGTGGGGGCCACCACGACCTACAAGCTCCTGTCGCAAGTCGGTTACGGCGGCTTCCAGTTCCCCGGTGTCACGGGGTACTTGAACAACAACATCAGCTCGCTCAGTTCGAGCGGCTTCGAGCAGAGCGGGGCGACCATCTCACTGGTCGCGCCGGGCGAGCTCAACTGGGCCGAGTGTTCGACCATCCTCAACCAGACCACCCAGTCGCTCCAGTACCCCGAGTGCACGAGCCTGGCCGGCAACCCCACGACCTTCCAGGACTTCGGTGGCACCTCGGAGTCCGCGCCGATCACCGCCGGGGTGGCGGCACTGGTCGACCAGGCCTACGCCAAGACCCACGGCGGCACCTTCCCGTCGCCCGCGGTCGTCAAGCAGATCATCACCAGCACCGCGGACGACATCAACGCCCCCGGGGACCTGCAGGGTTCGGGCCTCGTTGACGCCTACCGGGCCGTGTTGGCCGCCGAGGCCTACAAGGCCCCCGCGGCGCCGAACACGCCGGCCACCCTGATCGAGGGCACGTCGCAGTTCAACTCGGTCGCCGATGGTGGTGACCAGCAGACCTTCACCGAGCAGCTGACCAACGTCGGCTCGTCGGGCGAGAACGTGAGCCTCTCGAGCCGCACGCTCGGTGCCTACTCGACGATCAAGACCGCCACGGTGGTCCTGAGCGACACCGCGAGCCCCGAGAGCGTCGACTACGAGGGCTACACCGACAACTACCAGACCGTGCGCTTCTACGTTCCGCGCGGCGTCGACCGGCTCAACGGCTCCATCGCCTTCCAGGGCGCGTCGAATTCCCTGTCGTCACGCGTGCGGATGGCGCTGGTGACACCGACGGGTCAACTCGCCGACTACTCGCTACCCCAGGGCATCGGCAACTACGGCACCGCCCAGGTGGCGGAGCCGACGTCGGGGTGGTGGACCGCGTACATCTGGAGCCGCAACAGTGCCGGTGGTGGCACGACGGGACCGGTGTTGTTCGGCGCCAGCGTGGCGAACTTCCAAGACTTCGGTCACGTCTCCCCGTCGTCGCTCTACATCCCCGCGGGCGCGACGCGCAGCGTCTCCCTGACGGTCCGCACACCGTCGCAGCCGGGTGACAGCGCGGGATCGCTCGTCGTCTCCTCGGCCAACCAGGCCGCGCTCGCCATCCCGGTGACGCTGCGCTCGCTGGTCCGTTCGGGCACCACGAAATTCTCGGGTGTCCTCACCGGCGGCAATGGCCGCGAACTGGTCACGGGCGTCACGCAGTACTACCAGGTGAGGGTCCCCGCCGGCTCGCCAGCCCTGAACGCTTCGGTGACCTTCGCCGACAACCCCAACAACGGGCTCTTCGTCTGGCTGGTCGACCCCAACGGTCAAGCCCAGTCCTACCAGAGCAACCAACTCATCGAAGCGGGATCGGGCGGCCTCACCGTGAACCCTGAGCTGGGGGCCAACGTGCACGTGGTGGACCCCGTGGCGGGCCTGTGGACGTTGATCATCAACTTCGCCCCGACGGTGTCGGGCACGGCCTTGAGCGAACCCTTCAGCGTGTCGTTGAACGACAACGCCCCCCAGGTGTCGACCCAGGGGCTCCACAACGGACAGACGATCAGCGCCACCAACGGCACGACCGTCTACGTCAATGTCCGCAACAACGGGACCACGCCGGAGCAGTACTTCATCGACGGGCGTCTGAACTCGTCGACCCAGTATGCGCTGCCCTCGCTGAGTTCGAGTTCCACCACGGTGCCGCTCAACTACAACGAGCCCTTCCCGGTCTACCTGGTTCCCAGTGAGACGACCTCGCTGTCAGCGACCGCGAGCACGACCGGCACCGAGCCGATCCAGTTCGACCTGGGTGGACCGAGCGGTGACCCGGACGTCGGATCGGGTCAGGGGACCAGCGTGTCCGCTGGTCTGTCGGGGAACCCCGTCTCGGTTGGTGTCTGGGACGTCGCTCCGACGACGGTCGGGCCCTTCTCGTCGACGCCCGCCGCGCAGGAGTCGGTGGACACCTCGTTGACGGCGACCACCCAGACCTTCGACTTCGCGGTGAACTCACCCGAGACCGGGGACCTGTGGCAGGCCGCGATCGGCGGACCCATCACGGTGTCGTCAGTCGTCGTCCAGCCCGGCCAGACCGCGAGCATTCCCGTCCAGATCCTCCCGACGGGAACGCCGGGTTCGCGGGTGTCGGGCGTCCTCTACCTGGACGACGAGAGCCTCTGGTACTACGCCGGCGGCTTGGCGCCCAACGGGAACACCGTGGCGGCGATCCCCTACTCGTACCGCATCGGTCAGTAGCGCGGTACTGAAGGACCCCGGTCCCGCGGCACTCTGGTGTCGGGGGACCGGGGTTCGTCACGTCCGCGACCCCCCTGCCCGTCGTCGACTGGTCCTGATTGGGCCCTCCGGGCTCCCGTGAGGTGAGCAATGTCGTTCCCGGGCTCGCGGTCGCCGACTTCGCGCCCGCGCCGGGACAGTTTTCCAACATTTGTCATCGCGTTGGGCCGCAGTACTTGTGCACTTCGTAGTTTCACGTCTGTGAGCAGAGATCTCCAGCAGTCACCGCTTCCCACCAGGGATTCGCACCATGGTCACGGGGGCGGCGACGTGCTGTCGAGCGTCCCGCCACGGTGGGCCTCGGGGTGATGACATGGGTGTTCGAAGTACTCTCGACTCTGTCGTGAAGGGCCGATCGGTCCCCTTCGTCGTCGCGGGAGCCGTGGTGTCCCTGGCCCTCGCCGCGCCGGCGGCCGGGGTCACGCTGGCCGCCGCCTGCCATCGTTCTCCCCCGACGCACGTCGTAGCTCCCTCGGGCGGATCCGGTCTCGCCACCTCCATCCCCTACACCTTGATCTATCGGGTTCCGGGGACCGGGACCCTGACGCCCCTGTCGACCGAGGGTTTGGTGAACTTCGCGGCCCTCGCGGTGGCCCGTCACAAGACACTGATCACGGTCACGTCGGACTCGGATCGTTCGAGACCCTGTGACACGTCGTCGCTGTCCGCGGCGGTCCTCGACGAGCTCAGGGCGTCTCTTCGGGACCTGCGCTCCGGTATCCGAGTCGTGACGATCGAGCCGGGTCCCTCCTCGTCGGTGACCGTCACCTCGTAGCGAGGGTCCAGGTGGCGTCGTCGGACCAGGAGTGCCGCGTTGATTGCAGACGTGTAATTCCAAGCAGGATAAGGGGTTTCTCAGTCTTTGCCCTTACCGTGGCGGCCGGTGGCCGATGGCCGATTAACATCACGGCATACTTGACGCGGTGTCAGTGAGGGCCGAGAATCGGCAGGGACATCGTGGAGTCTCGCGCGACACCTCGTCGCGGCGAAGAGTTCGATGGGGGTTTGCGCACATGCACGCTACGCAACGACGTGGTTGGACAGCCTTGGTTCTGGCGGCGGCGATGCTGCTGGCGACACCGGTCGCGGCGATGGCCGTGGTGACGAACGCTTCGCACGGTTCCTCGACCTACGGGGCGCACGACCATTTCTCGAAGTTCTCCGGAGCCGGTTATCAAGCGCACCAGGGTCGCAACGGTGAGGTGGACGTCAACGCCTGTTCCAGCGCGGTGGGCGCGGGCCGGGTCGCCTGCGACGCGCGCGTGCTGGTCAAGCCCGCGGCCACCACCGCCCTCGCCTCGGGACCGACGGCCACCTCGACGTCGTCGTGCCCGACGGGTGACGTCAACGCGCCCGCGGCCGTGATCTCTGGCGGAAACGGCGGCTACGACCCCTGCTACCTCCAATCCGCCTACAACGTCGCGGCGAGCGCGGAGGCCCAGGGTGGCTCCGGCCAGATAGTGGCCATCGTCGACTACACCGTCGACCCCAACATCGCCAGTGACCTCGCGACCTACCGGGCCGAGTTCGGGTTGCCGGCCTGCCCGACGGGCACGGTGTCGTCGGCCAACACCGGCTGCGTCCTTCAGCAGGTGGCCCAGAGCGGCGCACCGAGCTCCGGCAGCTCGGGCTGGGACGTGGAGATCTCCTTGGACGTCGACACGGTGAGCGCCATCTGCCCCAAGTGCCAGATCCTGCTGATGGAGGCCTCCAGCGCCAACGACAGCTCCCTGGGATCGGCCGTCAACACGGCGGTCAGCGACGGCGCGATCGCGGTGTCGAACAGCTACGGCGGCAGCGAGGCCTCGGGCGAGAACTCCGTGGCGACCTCGTACTACCAGCACCCCGGCGTGGCGATCGTCGCGTCCTCGGGTGACGCGTCAGGCGTGGTCGAGTTCCCGGCGGTCGCCCCCGACGTCGTCGCGGTGGGTGGCACGTCGTTGTTGCAGTACGCCGACCAGGGGACCCGCAGCGCCAACGCCACCGAGAGCGTGTGGAACGGAACCCCGGCGGCCGGCGACGGCGCCGGAGCGGGTTGCAGCCTCTACGAGTCGCCAGCCAGCTGGCAGAGCAGTTTCTTGACCAGCGCGGGCGGGACGAGCATCTGCGCCAAGCGCGTGACCGCCGACGTCTCGGCCGACGCCGACCCCGACACGGGTCTATGGATCTACGACAGCTACTCCCAGGGTGGTTGGCTGATCGTGGGCGGGACGAGCCTCGCCTCGCCCCTGGTGGCCTCGCTCTACGGCCTGGCGGGCAACGCCGCGGGCTCGTCGGTCTACCCCGCGTCGTTGCTCTACGCGAACTCCTCGTCGTTCTACCACGTGACCAGTGGGAACGTGGGCTCGTGCGGCAACTACCTCTGTGACGCCACCAAGTCGATCGACGGCTACAACGGCCCCTCCGGTGTCGGAACGCCGGGTGGCGCCGGTGCCCTGGCGGCCTTCGACTTCAATCCGGCGGTGGCCCCCGCCACCCCCGCCACCCCGACGGTGGGCGCGGTCACCGCGACCTCGGTCGCTCTCTCGTGGGCGGGCGTGAGCGGCGCGAGCAGCTACAGCGTCTACTCGGGGACCACGTCGAGCTCCTTGGCGCTCATGGCGTCGGGTCTGAGCTCGCCGTCGTACACCGCGACGGGGCTCACTCCCGCGTCGACCTACTACTTCGCCGTCACCGCCACGAACGCCTCGGGCACCTCGGGCCAGTCGGGGGTCGCCAGCGCGACCACCGCCGCGCCCGGAGCGCCGTCCGCACCCTCGGCCGTGGCGGCGACCGCGGGCAACGGTTCGGTGAGTCTCAGTTGGAGCGCCCCCACCTCCAACGGCGGCAGCCCCCTGACCGGTTACGTGGTCTACTACTCGACCACCTCGGGCGCCGAGTTGACCGGATCGAGCTACTCCACCACCGCGACCACCGCGACGATCTCGTCCTTGAGCAACGGGACGACGTACTACTTCGAGGTGGTGGCCGCGAACGCATACGGGAACTCGGGTGTCTCCAACGAGGCCAGCGCCACACCCGCCGGCGTCCCGTCCGCGCCCACCCTGAACTCGGCGACCCCGGGGGCCGGCAAGGTCACCCTGAGTTGGAGCGCCCCGACCTCCAACGGCGGTAGCGCGCTGACCGGCTACGTCGTCTACGACGGCACGACCGCCACGCCCGCGACGAAGGTCACCACGGTCTCGTCGACCACGACCTCGGTGAGTGTCTCGGGTCTCACGGCGGGCACCACGTACTACTTCGACGTCGTGGCGACCAACACCGCGGGTTCGTCGACGCCGTCCAACGTCCTGTCCGCCGTTCCCTCGGTGGCGCCGCCCAGCGCCCCCACGAGCCTGAGCGCCCGCGCGTCGGGCACGACGGTCAACCTGAGCTGGCGCGCGTCGACGGGTACCGGTCCCATCACCTACACCGTGCTGCGCTCCACGTCGTCGTCGATGACCAACGCGGTGTCCTCGAGTGCGGGGACCGCGACCAGCTTCGCGGCGAAGGGGCTCAGCACCGGGACCGGGTACTACTTCGAGGTCGTGGCCACGAACAGCGGTGGTAGCTCCGCGCCGGCCGGTCCGGTGAACTCACGAGGCTGAGCGCAGGACCACGGCCAGCCGACTGGGTGGCCGTGGTCAAGGAGTCGCCTCGTCGTCGACTTCGGTGACGCGGCTACTCCCGCCCCTTCTCGACACCGGTAGCCTCGCGTCGTGAGGGTCTTGGTCGCCGCGCTCTCGGCGTCGACCACCGTGAAGACCTCTGACGTATCCGTGTCGGGGTTGAAGCTAGCCACGACCATGAACTTCTTCATGCGGGCTCTCCTGCCAGGTCGACGCTGATCGGCGGCTCCACCGTGGCGGTGCGAGCAGGGGACGCACCGTGGCCAGCCGGCCGCGGCTCGTGGCACGGTGTCGGCAGGGCCGCTACTGTCGGGTCGTGCCCGTGACGCAGATACCCGGGGGAGTCGTCCACGATCTTCCAGGAGACCTGAGGGATCTCAGTTCACCGCCCATGCCTTCATCAAGGTGCTCTTCGACGCCAAGGTCACCATCTCGATGGACGGGGTCGGCAGAGCCATCGACAACGTGTTCATCGAACGACTGTGGCGCACGATCAAGTACGACCACATCTACCTCAACCCGGCTGAGAGTGGCAACGTCCTGCGTGACGGGCTCGAGACGTTCATCGAGTACTACAACGAGGACCGGCCCCACAGCGCACTGGGCGACGCCACACCCGATGAGGTCTACTATCGATCAAGGCTTCAACGGCGAGCCGCCTAACTCGCTGCAACCAACCCGCTCAACTCTTAAGTCGGCTAACGGGCTGTCCAAGGATTGGGGTCCACTTCAGGTCACGCCCAATAGGCAGAACTCTAACTCTCAAATAGGCCAGAATAGTTTGAATACAACGACATTCGCGAGTATCGACATCAGGTTGACGACTGCGACGTCATCGCTAATGAGTGAGCGTCATGGTCCCTCTGACCTGGTCACGGTCATGTTATATTGCATCGAACTACGAACGACTAATGGGGGTTGATGTGAAGGGTTTAATTTTCCTAATTATTCTCGCCGTGATTGGCATTGTAATTTTCAAGGCCGTCCAAGCCAACAAGCTGGAGACGTCGGAGGAGCGAACGATCAAGGCGCTGCCGCCAACGGTGCAACATACGGTCTCCCAGATGGACACCATGTCGCAGAACGCGTTCTTCAATGAATACCAGAAGAAAAGGAAGAAAGTCTCCGTGGCGTACATTCTTTTTCTCTTCGGATTTCACTACATCTATCTGCGCAAAATCGGACTCTTCTTCGCCTACTGGATCACCGGAGCCGGGTTGGGCATTTGGTGGATCGTCGACCTCTTTCGGATGCCGAGCATCGTACGCAGCGCGAACGAACAGACAGCCCGTGACGCTCTCCAGACACTCGCGATCGGCAATCAGTTCAGCGCCAATCCATCCGCGCAGGCGCGCCCGCAGCAATAATTCCGACGACGACGCGTCTCGCGGTATAGACGTGAGTGTGAACGCTGGCCCAAAACAGCCACGCCCGCTGGTCGAAAACAGCCACACGTGATTGTCTCCAACGTCCCGCATTGTCCTCCACCTGCACCATCGCCTCACTAACTCGCTTTTCAATCTGACTTGAACCCAGGTCAACAGGAGACGACGAGAATTTAGTTTCGAGAACGAGAACCCCGTACGGCCCTATCACGATATGGTCCACGTCAATCTCATACGCCTTGTCCCCGAATCCGACCGAGAAGGGGACATTTGCGGATTCCGGGGGTTTTCGGACACCCGTTCCGATTGATTCCGGACACCCATTCCGGGGTTTCACGGACACCTTGAGCGAGGTGAGACGCCAGCGTTTGTGTGAGTGAAGGGGCACCGGTAACGCTTCTTTGATCTACCACGATCAAGGGAGTCACCGATGCCCCGTCCCCATACAACCATGCGCCAGATCCGCAATGTTCTTCGACTGCGCTTCGCCGAGAATTTGAGCGTCCGCGACACCGCGGCGTCACTCGCCATGGCGCGCTCGACGGTGAGTGATTACCTCAACCGCGCCAGGGTTGCGAACCTCTCCTGGCCGCTTCCCGAGGAGATGGACGACGACGAACTCGAACGTCGTCTCTTCCCCGACGTCACCAAGCCCACGTCGCACTACCCCCAACCCGACTACGAGGTGATGAAGAAGGAGCTAGCCCACAAGGGCGTCACCCTGCAGCTCCTGTGGTTCGAATACCGCGAAGAGCACCCCGATGGATACGGCTACTCCCAGTTCTGTGAGCGCTACCGGATCTGGCGCCGACACCGCGACGTGACGATGCGCCAGGACCACAAGGCCGGCGAGAAGATGTTCGTCGACTTTCCGGGTCTCACCATCCCCATCTACGACGCACTCACCCTGGAGCTCGACTTCGAGGCCGAACTCTTCGTGTCGGTCTTGGGCGCCTCCTCCTACCTCTACGCCGAGGCGCTACGCAGCCAAGAACTGATCCACTGGGTCAGCGCACACGCGAACGCCTTCGACTTCTACGGCGGGGTCCCCGAGATCGTCGTGCTGGACAACCTCAAGTCCGGCGTCACCAAGGCCAGTCGCTACGAGCCCGAGATCAACGCCACCTACCAAGAAGTGGCCACTCACTACGGCACCGCGCTCATTCCCGCGCGTCCCTACAAACCTCGCGACAAGGCCAAGGTCGAAGCCGGCGTCCAACTGGCCGAGCGCTGGATCATCGCGGTGCTACGTCATCGTCGCTTCACCTCACTGGCGGAGCTCAATGAGGTGATCGCCGGTCTCGTGACGCGCCTCAACGACAAGCCCTTCAAGAAGATGGAAGGATCGCGCGCCTCGCTCTTCGCCGAACTCGACCAGCCGGCCCTGCGACCCTTGCCGGCGACACGCTACGAGTTCGCCACGTGGAAGCGCGCCAAGGTCAACATTGATTACCACGTCGAGGTTGAACGGCACTTTTACTCGGTTCCCTACCAACTCGCCGGCTCCGTCGTCGAAGTGCGCCTGACGAGCACGACCGTCGAGGTGTTCATGAAGAGTCAGCGTGTCGCCTCGCACCTGCGCAGTTACCAACGAGGCCGTCACGTCACCGAGCCAGCCCATATGCCCGACTCGCATCGCCGCTACCTCGAGTGGACCCCGGGGCGCATCGTTGGGTGGGCCGAGAAGAATGGTCCCTCGACCGCTCGCTTCGTCGAGGGACTTCTGCACAGTCGACCCCACCCCGAGCAGGGGTTCCGCTCGGCCCTGGGCGTGATGCGACTCGCCAAGAAGTACTCACCGGAACGCCTCGAAGCCGCCTGTGAAAGAGCGCTGCAACTCAAGTCGTTCTCCTATAAGTCGGTCGAGTCGATGCTGAGCCACGGGCTCGAGCAACGACCACTTCGCGCCACGTCACCTCGGACCCACGTCGCGCATCGCAACATCCGTGGTCCGAACTACTACCAATGAAGGAGAACACCGTGCTCACCCACACCACCATCGAGGGACTCAAGTCTCTGCGTCTGCCAGCCATGGCCGCCGGACTCACCCAACAGCGAGAGCACCCCGACTACGCGAGTCTCAGTTTCGAAGAGCGCCTTGGACTGCTCGTCGACGCGGAGCTCTTGCAA
>CAIORQ010000032.1 GCA_903860745.1 uncultured Actinomycetes bacterium
CGGTTGGATACTCAATGAAGGGCGGGGACTTTTCCTGGCCACCAGTGGGGACTTTTCGTGGCCACCAGCGGAGACCTCAGTTGGCCACCAGTGGATACTTTCTCATGGCCACGGACAGACAATCGCCACAGGGATGAAGAGATCAACGTCAACTGAGCACCCGAGGACCTTGAATTTCCAGGGCCTGATAGTCAACTTGTGAGCAAATTGGATCTCACACAGAAAAATTCGCTAATTCGACAAAATTCCTCTGAAGTTTGATCAGGCAATAAATCACCCGAGGCAATCTCCGCTGACCCCGGGGGGGACGATTCGAAATTGGCAGTCGATCGCCAAAGGAGTAAATGAGGAATGAGACACTTCAGTCAATCCTCAAGATCTCATGATCCGTTTTGGGCGTTCCACGGGCGTTAGTGGGCGTTAGTTGGGCGTTAATTGGCGGACTTTCGCGGATTCTCGCGGTCACTGCCGGTCAGTCGAAAACGTTGAAATCATTGGGCTTTCGCCCGATTTCCTTTGCAGTCCCAACGGGATTCGAACCCGTGCCTCCACCTTGAGAGGGTGATGTCCTAGGCCACTAGACGATGGGACCATGAATCGAGATTGTGCGTGTGCACTCACTCTCTTCGCTCGGGGGCAAGGACTCGAACCCTGAATAACTGGACCAGAACCAGTTGTGTTGCCAATTACACCACCCCCGAAGGGCTTGGCAATCTTAACCGAGACGAGCGATCATCCGCCAGACGGGATCGAAATGTGGTTCGACGTCGTCCACGAACTCAATCGTCCGTATCCGATGATGCGTCCGACGCCCACCTCCAGGGTCTCCTTGAGGTAGTAGCGCCACAGCGAGTGCTTGATGGTTGGCGAGTTCTCCACCGGTGACGGCATCGGGATCAATCCCTGGGCACTGGCTATCGCCATGGCCCGGTACTCGTGGAATGGATCGGTGACGGTGATGACCCGCTGGGCGTTGTGGGACTTCAACGCGGACGCCACCGTTACCACGTTCTGCCACGTATCGTCCCCTCCCCCGACGATGATCCGGTCCTTGGGCACGCCACGGGCCTCGAGATAGGTGGCCGAGACTCCGGCTTCGGTGAAAACGTCGCCGGGTCGATTTCCGCCCGTCACCGCGATCCAGTGCACCCCACGATCAGCGCGATAGACAACCAGAGCCTCGTCCAAGCGGGCCCGGAGCTCCTGGGACGCGACGCCGTTGTCCTCGGTGGTGCCAAAGACCAGTATCGCGGGGGCGTCCGCCGTCGAGTGCGCGTGCCCGGTCCACCAAATCTGCACGAAGGTGACGACGAAGTACACGACAATGATGGTGAGGATCGCCGAAATGATCTTGAGGACGAGGCGCAAGGGCCTGAAGATCAGCCCGAACATCTGGCCAAGGCAGCGTGGAGCCGGTCCAGCACCTTGTCGCGCCCCAGGTACTCGAGGGACTCGAAGAGGGGCGGCCCCACCAGACTGCCCGTCACGGCGCAACGGATGGGAGCCTGGGCCTTACGAAGGTTCAGCCCCATGGCCTCACCTAGCTCGATGGTCGCCTCGTGCAGCGCGGAGGCCTCCCACGGCGTCTCGGCGAATCGTTCTACCGCGACGCCGAGCAGCGCCTGGGCCAGCGGATCGTTGCGCAAGGTCTTGTCGAAGGCCGCCTCGTCCCTCGGCGCCTCCTCGAGGAAGAAGAAGGCCACCATGGCGGGAACCTCGCCCAGCGTGGCAACGCGCTCCTGAACGAGGGGCGCCACGCGAGCGAAGAGCGCCGCGTCGAAGTCCGCTTCGCTCCAAGGGACCTCACGGTCGGTCGGTCGCCACGAGGTCGACCAGGGGGCGACCCACGGCGCACAGGCGTCGATGAACTCCTCGGTCGACATCGCCCTCAGATACTCGCCGTTCATGTGGCTCAATTTCTTCACGTCGAAGAACGCCGGCGAGTGCGAGACGTCCTCGAGTCGGAACTGCTCGATGATCGTCGTCAACGGGACGATCTCCTGGTCTCCGCGCGGGCTCCAGCCCAGGAGTGCGAGGTAGTTCACGAATGCCGGGGCCACGTATCCCTGGTCCCGATAGGACTCCGTGGCGACAGGATCCTTTCGCTTGGAGAGTTTCTTGCGCTGCTCGTTGACCAGCAGGGGTAGGTGGGCGTAACGCGGGAGGGGGACGTCATCGCCGCTGACGGCGTTCAGGGCGGACCAGAGCATCATCTGCTTGGGCGCGTTGGGCAGGTGCTCCTCTCCGCGAATCACGTGGGTGATGCGGTCATTGCGGTCGTCAGTCACGTTGGCCAGTGCGTACAGCACCGCTCCCGAGGACTTGGCTACGACGAAGTCGTCGATGGTGCGATTGGCGAACTCGACGTCACCACGGATCAGGTCGCGGACCACCGTGACGCCCTCACGGGGGGTCGCGAAGCGCAGAGCGGTGTTCGTCCCCTTGACCAAGTGACGCTCACGGCAGTACCCGTCGTAGCCCGGCGTCTTGTTGTCCCCCTTGCGGGCGACCACGTCCTCGCCGGTGCAGTCGCAGTAGTAGAGGTACCCCCCGGCGAGCAACGCGTCGGCGGCGGCGCTGTGCTGGGCGACGTTGTCGCTCTGACGGAAGGGGCCCTCGTCCAGATCGAGGCCGAGCCAGGCCATCGCGGTGATGATGCCGTCCACCCATTCCTCGCGGTTGCGATCGGCGTCCGTGTCCTCGATGCGCAGGATGAAGCACCCCCCGGGCGACTGGCGCGCGAGGAGCCAGTTGAAGAGGGCCGAGCGCGCCGAGCCGACGTGGAAGAAGCCAGTGGGCGACGGTGCGAAGCGGACTCGCGGTCCGGCGAGCACCTAGTCCTCGATCGAGATGGCGCCGTTGGGACAGCTGGACGCGGCCTCGCGCACCCGCTCGGCGAACTCCTCGCCCGGCTCCTCCTGCAAGACGTAGAGGAAGCCGTCGTCACGGACCTCGAACACCTCGGGCACGATGCTCATGCACACCGCGTTGCTCGAGCACAGGTCAAAATCGACGTTGACTTTCATGGACCCACCTTAGTTCTCGACCCTGCCCGCGTCCCAGCCTCCGACGGGAGCCGGACGATGTCTATGCTGGCGAACGACCAAAGGACTCGAATGGAACAGCGCTCTCTCGGCTCGCTGCACGTCTCGGAAGTGGGCGTCGGCTGCAACAACTTCGGCTCCCGCCTGGACCAGGCCGGCACCACCGAGGTGGTGCGCGCCGCGCTCGACGCCGGGGTGAACTTCTTCGACACGGCCGACGTCTACGGCAACTGGCTCTCCGAGCAGCTGTTGGGCGTCGCGCTGGGCGAGCGTCGCGGGGAGGCGGTGATCGCCACGAAATTCGGCATGCTCGCGGACAACAGCGGATTCTGCACCACGCCCGAGTACGTGCGCTCGGCGTGTGACGCCTCCCTGTCGCGCCTCGGCACCGACGTGATCGACCTCTACCAACTCCATTTCCCCGACGGGGTCACGCCGCTGGCCGAGACCATCGGAGCCATGCAGGAGCTGGTGGCCAAGGGCAAGGTCCGCGAGATCGGCTGCTCCAACCTCACCGAGGCCCAGTTGCGCGAGGCCGTGGCCGCGACCGGTGACGGCCCCCGCCTGGTCTCGATCCAGAGCCAGTACTCGCTCCTCGCGCGCTACCCGGAGGATGACGGGGTGCTGGCGACGTGTCGCGAGCTGGGCGTGGGTTTCCTGCCCTACTACCCGTTGGCCAACGGGCTCTTGACCGGCAAGGTCCGTCCGGGCCAGCCGATCCCCGAGGGGACGCGCCTCTCGCTCATGCCCGAGGACCGCAAGGCCCACTGGCTCAGCGAGGTGCTGCGATCGCGCGTCGACTCGCTCATCGCCTACGGGGATGAACAGGGGGTCTCGGTCCTGACCTTCGCCTTCTCGTGGCTGCTCAGCTACCCCGAGGTGACCTCGGTCATCGCGGGCGCCTCCAGCGCGGCCCAGATACGAGCCAACGCCCTCGCCGTGACGGAGTTGAACCCGGGTCAACTCACCCGACTCGACGAATTGACCCGGGTCCTCCCCGACTGAACCTGGCTGCCTAGGAGGCCTTGACGGCCGCCACGATCTTGGTCAGCGTGTCCTTGGCGTCCCCGAAGACCAGCGTCGTCTTGGGGTTGTAGAGCAATTCGTTCTCGATGCCCGCGAAGCCCGGGCGCATCGACCGCTTGAAGAACAAGACGTTCTCGGCCATGTCCGCGTTGATGATCGGCATGCCGTAGATCGGCGAGGTCTTGTCGTCCTTGGCGGCCGGGTTGACCGTGTCGTTGGCGCCCACCACCAGCGCCACGTCGGCGGTCTGGATCTCCGAGTTGGCCTCGTCGAGCTCGAGGAGCTGCTCGTAGGGCACGTTCGCCTCGGCGAGGAGCACGTTCATGTGTCCCGGCATGCGTCCGGCCACCGGGTGGATCGCGTAGAAGACCTCGATGCCCTTGGCCTCGAGCTCCTCGGCCAGTTCGCGCAGCACGTGCTGGGCCTGGGCGACGGCGAGCCCGTAGCCCGGGATGATGGCGACGCGGCTGGCGAAGCTGAGCAGCACCGCGGCGTCCTCGGGCGAGCCCGAACGCACCGGGCGCTGGTCCGCGCCGCCGGCGGCGGCGGTGATGACCGAGCCGAAGGCCGAGAAGAGCACGTTCGACAGGCTGCGACCCATGGCCTTGCTCATGAGGCGCGTCAGCAAGATACCCGAGGCGCCGACCAAGGTACCCGCGACGATCAACAGGTTCGAACCCAGGGTGAAGCCCGACGCCGCCACCGCGAGACCGGTGAAGGAGTTGAGCAGCGATATCAGCACCGGCACGTCCGCGCCACCGATCGGCAGCACGAAGGCGATGCCCAGGATGAAGGCCAGGATCAACAGGATCCACAGCAGCAGGGTCTGGCCGGTGACCAGGATGATGATGATGATCACCAGGCCCGCCAGTCCGAAGATGGCGTTGAGGATCTGCTGTCCCGGATAGGTCACCGGACGGCCGGTCATCAACTCCTGGAGCTTGGCGAAGGCGATGGCCGAACCCGAGAACGACACCGTACCGATCAGCACGCCGAGCAGCACCTCGAGCGTCACGTAGGTGGCCGGTCGGGTGGAGTGGATGTGGACGAACTCGGTGATCGAGACCAGGGCCGCGGCCCCACCACCCACGCCGTTGAAGATCGCCACCAACTGGGGCATGGCCGTCATGCGCACGTAGCGCGCCGTCGGGACCGCGACGACGATGCCGATGGCCATGGCGATCAGGATCAGTGGCACGTGGTTGAGGTTGTGTCCGTCCACCTGCTTGAAGAAGGTCGCCACGACGGCGATGAGCATGCCCACCGCCGCGATGATGTTGCCCATCCGCGCGCGCTTGGGGCTGCCCAGACCCTTCAGGGCCAGGATGAAGGTGGTCGCCGAGACCAGGTACAGCAGGTCGATCAGGGTGCCGCGACTCACGATGCCACCTCGTCCTTCTTGGCGGCCGCCGTCTTGGGCTTGGCCTTGAACATCTCGAGCATGCGGTCGGTCACCACGAAGCCGCCCACCACGTTGAGCGTGGCGAGGATGCAGGCCAGGAATCCGAGGATCGTCTCGGGCGTCGTGTTGGCCGAGCCCAGGACCAGCATCGAGCCCACCAAGATGACACCGTGGATCGCGTTGGACCCACTCATCAGCGGCGTGTGCAAGATGCTGGGCACCTTGGCGATGATCTCGATGCCGACGAAGATCGTCAGCATCAAGACGGTCGCGTACTGCAGTAGGGCGTTACCCATTACTCGCTCTCCTTCGGAACACTGATCGCCACCCGCTCGACCCCGAGGGCCTCCGCGGTCGGTCCGTGGTTGACCTGACCGTTGCGGGCCACGGTCACACCGACGACGACCTCGTCGGACCAGTCGGGGTTGAGTTCACCCTTCGCGCCGAAGAGGGCGAGGAGCTTCAACACGTTGTTGGCGTACATGAAACTCGCGTGCGCGCCCATCTGGGCGGGCGGATTCGACAGACCGACGATCCGCACGCCGCCGTGCTCTACGACCTCGCCCGCCACCGTCAACTCACAGTTGCCGCCGCCGTCGGCGGCCATGTCGATGACCAGGGAACCTTCGCTCATCGCGTCGACCATCGCGGTGGTCACGAGGATCGGGGCCTTGCGTCCGGGTACCGCCGCGGTGGTGATCACGACGTCCGCGTTGGCCACCTCGCTGAGCAGGGCGGCCTGTTGCTGCTGACGCTCCTCCTCGGTGAGCTCGCGGGCGTAGCCACCGGCGGCGTCGGCGGTGACGCCCAGCTTGACGAAGACCGCTCCGGCCGATTCGGCCTCTTCCTTGGCGGCGGAGCGCACGTCGTAGGCACGCACCTTCGCGCCGAGGCGCTTCGCCGTGGCGATGGCCTGCAGCCCGGCCACGCCGACGCCCATGACCAGGACCTTCGCCGGACGGATGGTGCCGGCCGCGGTGGTCAAGAGGGGGAAGAAGCGGTCGAAGTGCGTGGCACCGGACAAGACGGCCCGGTATCCCGAGACCGTGGCCTGGGAGGAGAGCGCGTCCATGTACTGCGCGCGCGAGATGCGCGGCAACAGGTCGAAGGAGAGCGTCGTGACCCGCCTCTCGTTCATCGCCCTCACGACGTCGAGCGCCAGCAGCGGCGAGAGGAACGACAGGTGGGTCGATCCCTCGGGCAGGCGCGCCACCTCCTCGAGGGTGGGCGGATTCACCCGCAGGGTCAGGTCACCGGACACGGAGTCCACGATGGTGGCCCCCACACTGGTGTAGGCATCGTCGCTGAAGTGCGCCAGGGCACCCGCTCCGCGCTCGACCTCGACGGACCAGCCGTCGCCGACGAGGGCCTTGACCGCGTCGGGGGTCAGCGCGACGCGAGTCTCACCCGCACGCGACTCTCTACAGAGAGAAATTTTCATGTCTCAGTTCTATCAGTCGCACCAGGAGCGACCCGGGGGCCTTCTTCCGGGTCTTTTGACAGTAATTCCCTCCAGCGGCCGCCACGAGGGGCTCACCAGCCGACTAAGAACAGTTCATGGCTCTGAGCATTCGCACCATCTCCTCTCGTGTCGGACCTTGGACGGTGGAGGGCGGTGACGACGCGCTGACGCGGGTCTACATGCCCACGGAGAGCGCCCCCGAACCCACGCGGCGCGCGGGCGCGGCGGTGACCGACGCCGCGCGCCAACTCGACGAGTACTTCCGCGGGCGTCGCCGGGACTTCGACGTCGCCCTCGCCGAGACGCCGGCCACGGACTTCCAGCGAGAGGTGTGGCGGGTCTTGCGCTCCCTGCCCTTTGGCACGGTCGCCACCTACGCCCAGGTGGCGAGTCTCGCCGGCCACCCGCGAGCCGCCCGAGCGGTCGGCAACGCCAACCACGCCAACCCCTGGCCCGTGTTCGTCCCCTGCCATCGCGTCGTGGCGAGCAACGGCCTGGGTGGCTACGGCGGCGGTGAGGACCTCAAGCGTTTCCTGCTCGACCTCGAAGGCGTGCGGGCGTACACCTAGTCGAAGGGCTCGCGGTCCTCCAGCGGCGGGTAGCGCTCGAGGCCCACCGGGGACGACGAGACCAGGGCCGTGTGGCGCAGGGCCCTCAGCGCCACCCAGGCCAGGACGATGGCCGAGGGGAGTTCGACGACGCCCGCCAGCACGATTCCTTGGAACACGTCACCGCGGCGCGCGGTGGTCACGTCGAACCACGCGTCGATCACCAGCAAGGTCGAGCTCACTGACGCGAAGTAGACGATCAACGTGCTGCGGCGCCACGCGGCCCAGGCGGCCCCCGAGAGCATGATCACCTGCGCGGCGTCCAGACCCACCCAGGCGATGTCCCAGTGGTCGGCCACGTAGTGTCTCGGCAGCTCCTCACCGACGTAGATCGTCCAGAGCATCTCTCCCAGGGCACCGAGGGTCAGGAGTCGCAGGAGCGACCACCGCACGGCCTTGACGGTTCTCTCCTTCATCGTGCCTCACTGGGCCCGGGCCGAGCGCTCGGTCCCGCACCTGACCTCAGACTAGTAACGCCTCACCCGGATGCACATCATCGACCCCGACTCCACGTTGACGAAGCGGGCGGTGCCGCCGTGACGTTGGGCGATCTCGGCCACGATGGGTAGGCCCAGGCCCGCACCGCCGGAGGCGCGCGAGCGCGCGGTGTCGCTGCGCACGAAGCGCTGGAAGAGACGGTCGGACGTCGCCACGTTCACCCCGGCGCCGTCGTCGTGCACGCAGATCTCCGCCATCGACCCCACGTAGCGCGTGGAGAACGAGACCTCCTCGTTGGCGAAGCGCAGGGCGTTGTCCACGACGTTGCGCACCATTCGTCGCAGCATCGCCGGATCGCCCCACACCCGGGTGGGGCGCACCTCCGCCGTCGAGATCGTCAACGTGGTCATCTGACGCACCCGTCGCGCCTCCTCGTCCAAGATGTCGTCGAGGTCCACCTCCTCGCGGCGGATCTCCTCGCGGCGCTCGTCGCTTCGCGCCAGGAAGAAGAGGTCGTCCACCAGTGAACCGATCCGACGGCCATCGCGGCGGATGGAGTCGGTGAACTCCACCCAATCCGTCTCATCCAGATGATTCGAAGCGCGCTCCACCGTCGCCAAGAGCGTGGTCAGGGGACTGCGCAACTCGTGGGAGGCGTTGGACACGAACTCCTGCTGGACCCGGGTACTGGACTCGAGTCGATTGAGCATCGCGTTCACGGTCCGGGCCAACTGCGCCACCTCGTCGTGCCCGCCGGTCTCGGGGACCCGCTCGCTCAGGTCGTTGGCGGCGATCGTGGCCACCCGTCGGCGAATCGCCTCCACCGGCGAGAGCGCCAGTCCGACCGCGAACCACACGACGGCCGCGACGATCAAGAGGAGGACGGGAATGGCCACCGCCATCCACGTCAGGAGCAGTCGCCTCGAGTTGACGATGGACTGCCCGTAGATGAAGCCCACGACGAGACCGGAACCGCGGGGTGTGCTGATGCTGTCGGCCTGCCCGAGGCTCAACTCACCCTTCAGGCGACTCTTGGCCACCCAGGGCTTGAGGAACACCAGGTAGTCGTTGGGGGCCGAGGACGCGACCTCCTCACGGGAGACCTCCGGCTCCCCGTAGAGGGGACGACTGGCCGCCCACACCTGACCGTTGGCGAGGCTCACGACCTGGACCACGACGTTGTCGGTCGTGGGCAGCACGAGAGGCGGGGAACCTGGCGTCAGTGCTCGGGCGTGGTGCAGCTCGACGTCGGTCATGGCGGCGGTGACGTTGCTGTCGGCCTGGGTCACCTCGGTGTGCTGGGCCAGTACGAAGATCGCGGTGGCGCCAGCCGCCAGCACGGCGGCGATGACGACGACGAACAACGAGGTGAGGCGCGCCCGGATCGAGAGCCGCTGGCGTCTCATACCCCGCTCGAGAACACGTACCCAACGCCGCGCACCGTCTTGATGTGAGAGGGTGCGCCGCGAGAGTCGAGCTTGCGGCGCAGGTAGCCGACGTACACCTCGACGACGTTGGGGTCGCCGTCGAAGTCGGTCCCCCAGACGGCGTCCAGTATCTCGTTCTTGGTCACCGTGCGGTCGACGTTCTCCATGAGGTACTCGAGGACGCGGAACTCGCGCGACGTCAGCCGCGCCTCGAGGACGCCGGCGGTCACCTGGCGGCTGATCGTGTCGAGGACCACGTCCCCGACCACCACCTTGCGGCTCTGTCCACGCTCGAATCGGCGCAGCAACGCGTTGATCCGCGCGAGCAGGATGGACCACTCGAAGGGCTTGCGCAGGAAGTCGTCGGCTCCGACCTCGAGACCTTCGATCTCGTCGAGGTCGCCGTTCTTCGCGGTGAGCATCAACAGGGGCGTCTGGATCCCCGCGGCCCTGATCTCCTGGCAGACGCTGAACCCGTTGCGTCGCGGCAGCATCAGGTCCAAGATGATGACGTCGAAGGCGATCTCCAGCGCCGCGGCCAGTCCCGCCTGGCCGTCGTGACGCTGTTCGACCACGAAGCCCTCGTCGCCCAGTAGGTCGGCCACCGCCTGGGCCAGGTCGACGTCGTCCTCGACGACCAGCACCCGACGGACGACCTCGTTCATCGCAGGTACAGGTCCCCGTCGGCCGCTTCGACGACGTCGAGGGGCGTGAGCCCGTGCGGCGCGGGGCCCTGGATGACCTGACCGGTGAGGACCGCGAACTGCGAGCCGTGACAGGGGCAGGCGATGAGTCCCGCCGAGGGCGAGTAGGCGACGGTGCAGCCCATGTGGGGGCAGACGGCGTCGTAGGCCACGAACTCCTTCTCTGCGAGGTGCACCACCAGTCCCGGGTCCCCCGAGGACGCGACGGTGAAGGTGGCCGCCGACCCCACCGGCACGCTGCGGCCCGGCCCGATCAGGACGCCACTGGCCCCACCCGATCCCGGTACGGTCGTCGTGGGCACGACCGTGGTCGTCGAGGTGGCGTGGGCCTTGGCGGTCGCCGAGGCCTCGAGGTGTCCCAACGACGCCGTCGAGGCGCCGGTCGCCACCGCGGCACCCGCCGCCAGGGCCACCGCGGTCGAACCCAGGACCACCGCACGCCGGTCGATGACCTTGGCCGTGGCGTCGTCGACCGCGGGTGGAGCGAGCAGCACCGGACAGACCTCGTCGCCGCAGGGCCCGGCGCCGCGGGCCCGACAACTCCCCTCGTCGTAGTGCCCGCACATCGCCTGGACGCTGGCGAAGGGCAGCACCACCAGCGGCGTGAGCTCCACGCCCGAGCGCTGGGCCGCCAGGCGAGCGATGAGTGCGTCGAGGCTCCAGCGCGTCCCTCCTCCGGCGATCACCAGGGGCAGCCAGGCGAAGAGGAAGGCGATGTCCGCGCCGGTGAAGTAGGGCGAAGCGTGAAAGCTCACCGTCAGGAACAGGCTCAGGCTGAGCAGAGCGCCCCCGCCAGCCGCGACCCGCGTCTTGAGACCGGCGAGGGTGCCGAGCCCGACGGCCAGCTCCCCGTAGGCGATGAGCCACCCGATGGCCACGGCGTGGGGAACGAGAGGGTGCAGCAGGGAGTGGATCGGACTCACTCGCGCCGCCCCCGCCAACTGCGCCTGGATCGACGTCGGGGAACTCGCGAGGAAGAAGTTCGGGTTCGCCATCTTGTTGAGACCGGCGTAGACGAAGGTCACCCCGAGGAAGAGCCGAAGCGGCAACAGCGACCACTCCGACAGGGCCCAGGCCCTCACCGGGACTGCGTCGACACTGCGGTGCCGTTGGGGTGACAATGGCGCCATAGGGTCAGTCTAAACCCCGCCTTTCTCCACCACGGGCCCAGTCTGGGTAAGGATGTGCGGGTGATCAGTGCCTCCGTCATCTCCTTCGTCCTCCACGAGATCCATTCGCTCCCCGCCGTCCTCGTCTACGGACTGGTCGCACTCCTGGTGTTCGGTGAAGCTGCCCTGTTCATCGGTTTCGTCCTGCCCGGCGAGACCACGGTCATCGTCGCGGGCGTCGTCGCGAGCCAGGGGAACATCAACATCGGTGCGCTGTGCGCGCTGGTCGTGGTGGCGGCCATCCTCGGCGACACCGTGGGCTACGCGGTCGGACACCATTTCGGTGAACGACTCTTGGAGCTCAAGGTCCTCCAGCGCCACCGAGAGGAGCTCGACGGGGCGCTCGAGGGGATGCGCAAGCGCGGGCCGATCTACGTCTTCGTGGGACGCTTCACGGCCTTCTTGCGCGCCGTCATGCCGGGGCTGGCGGGCATCTCCAAGATGCACTACCGGCGCTTCCTGCTCGCCAACGCCCTCGGCGGCCTGGTCTGGGGTGTCGTCTTCTCTCTCCTGGGCTACTACAGCGGCACCCAATTGACGAAGATCGAGAAGTACTCGGGGTGGGTGTCGATCGGACTGGTGGTCGTCATCATTGCCGTGATCGTCGTCTTCGACCTCCGGCGCCGACGCCGGCGCCGACACGACCGACCACGACCGGGTTCACCGACCTAGGCGCGACGAAGCTCAGAGGGCAGCTCGTCGTCCACGAGCATCCACTCCCCGTCTCGTCGTGCCACGAGACCTCGTTGGCTCGCCAGTGGTCCGACGCCGCGCACCAAGCTGCGCACGTGGACCTCGTCGGTCGAAAGACGCGCCGCGTCGGACAGGTCGTCGAGCTCGACGACCGCCGACGTCACCCAGGTCGTGGCCCCGTTGCGAGCTCCCTGGGAGATCGCCTCCAGGTGGTGGGCGGCGCTGCGCTCATCCTCGATCGCCGACGACCGCCAAGGGGGACCCGCTCGATCGTCGAGGAATCCCCCGGTGAGCCGCCGACGCTCGGCGAAGAGGCTCCACGAGTCTGCGCTGATCGACGAGCTGAGCCAGTGCGCGTACTCGACCGCCACCGGGACGACCCAGGGCATCAACCAGGCCTCCTGGCCCAGCCACGCGGGCCACGCCGCGTCGATCGCCGCGACGCCGACGAAGAGACCGCGACCCCTGGCGTGGTCGACCACCTGGCGATAACGCTCGAGCGCCGACTCGTCGCGGTGACCGCGGCGCGGCTCGAGGCGGGCCCAGGACAGTTCCAGGCACAGTCCCGCGACCCCGACCCGCGCCGCGAGGTCGAGCACCGTCTCGTAGTCCTCCCAGAGACCCTCGGCGTCACCGGGTCCCGCCTGGCGATCGAGGGCGATGACGGGCGAGAAGCACGTGGCCGGCCGGTGACGGCCGTCGAGACCGCCTTCGCAGGCGTAGGCGCTCAACGACACCAGGACACGCGGGGATGACGCCACGGCGACAGTTTCGCACGTCGGGACAACTCCGGTAGCGTTTGGCCGAGGTCGCGACGTCGGCGATCCGCGAGAAGGGAGACACCATGTCGGACGAAGTGCTGCGCAGTCGTGACGGGCACGTGGAGGTGCTCACCATCAACCGGCCCGAGGCCCGCAACGCCATCAACCTGGCCACCGCCCAGGCCCTCAGCCAGGCCCTCGACGAGTGTGCCGCGGACGACGAGGTCTGGGTCGTGGTGCTGACCGCCAGCGGCGACAAGGCCTTCAGCGCGGGCATGGACCTCAAGGCCTTCGCCCAGGGTGAGTTCCCGGCGACCGACCAGGGCTTCGCGGGCATCACCCAGCGCTTCTTCCCCAAGCCCCTCTTGTGCGCGGCCAACGGGTCGGCCTTCGCCGGCGGCTTCGAGATCGTGTTGAGCTGCGACCTGGTGGTGGCGGCCGAGCACGCGGTGTTCGGCATCCCCGAGGTCTCGAGGGGGCTCGTGGCCGGGGCCGGTGGACTGATCCGCTTGCCGCGGCGCCTGGCGCGCGCGGTGGCCCTGGAGATGGCCCTCACCGGGGACGCCCTGAGTGCGGCTCGCGCCTACGAACTGGGTCTCGTCAATCGAGTCGTCCCCGTCGACGAGGTCCTGCCCACCGCAGTGGCCCTCGCCCAGCGCATCTGCGCCAACGCCCCGCTGGCGGTGCGCGTCTCCAAGAAATTGATGCTCGACGCCATGCAGGTGGACGAGGTGTCGGGCTGGGCGCTCAACGACGAGGCCTTCTTCACGATTGCCGCGAGCGCCGACGCGCTCGAGGGCGCCGTCGCCTTCGCCGAGAAGCGTCCTCCCGTGTGGCAGGGTAGGTAGTCATGCTCGCCACCGCCTCCTTGCAACTCGCCGATGCGTCGACGATCGTTCGCCTGAGTCTGCACGTGCTCGCCGCCTGTGTCTGGCTGGGCGGTCAGATCGTGGTCGCCGGTCTCCTGCCGACGGTTCGTTCACTGGGTGAGGACGCTCCGCGCAAGGTCGCCCGGGCCTTCGGACGTCTCAGTTGGCCGGCCTATTGGCTCTTGGTGCTGACCGGATTCTGGAACTACGCCGCCGAGCACGGCCAGAGCGCCTCGTCGGCCTGGAACACCGTCTTCGCACTCAAGATGATCTGCGTGGTGCTCGCGGGCGTCGGCACGTACTTGCACACCAAGGCGACGACGGCTCGCACGCGGGGCATCTACGCGGGACTGGGCACCGTTGCGACGATGTTAGCCCTGATCATGGGGATTGCCCTGGCTGGCTAGCGCCAACGATAGACCAGCGCCGAGGTCAGGGCGGCGCTCAGGACCACCACCGGGAAGGGCGCCTTGGCCACCAGGGCCGCCAGGGCGGCTGCCACGCCGGCCAGTCGATGGTCGATGACCAGATGGGTCTTGACCGCCACCCCTTGGGCCACGACGAGGGCGCTCAAGAGAACCACTGGGACCAGGGAATTGATTCGC
The DNA here is from genome assembly GCA_903860745.1 of uncultured Actinomycetes bacterium. GTDB lineage: Bacteria > Actinomycetota > Acidimicrobiia > Acidimicrobiales > RAAP-2 > RAAP-2. Next base: position 14,209 of record CAIORQ010000032.1, read on the forward strand.
TGGAAACGCTCAGGGGCGAACCACCGTGGCGGAACCAGGTAACCGACCAACTTGATGGCGTAGCACAGGACGCTCGTTCCGATGAGCACCGACCAGGTGACCACGGGACTCACGCTCGCCATCCCGCGACGATCGCCACCACCACGGTGGCGATGATGGGGGTGCCCGAGGGCAGGATCGGGGTCGCCAGGAGGGAGAACACCGCGGCCACGAGCGCGACGACGCGAAGACGCGCGTCGGTGAGCCGCCCCCAGAGCAGACCCAAGAAGGCGGCGGGGACTGCCGCATCCAGCCCCCACGCCGCGGGATTGCCCAGGGACCTGGCCCCCAGCGCGCCCAACAGGGTGAAGACGTTCCAGAAAAGGAAGACCCCCAGCCCGGTCAGCCAGAAGCCGTGGCGCACGGCGTCGGGTCCGTGCGAGCTCTGGGCCAGGGCCACGTTGGTGGACTCGTCGATGGTCACGTGGGCCGCGACCAGTCGCCGCCAGCCCGAGACCTCGAGCACGGGGGCCATCTGCAGTGAATACAGGGCGTTGCGGGTGCTCAGGAGCGAGGCCGCCACGATGGCGCTCACCCCCGCCCCGCCCGAGGCCACGACGCCCACGGCGGCGAACTGGCTCGCTCCGGTGAAGGTGACGAGGGAGAAGAGACAGGTCTGCAGGACGCTGAATCCGGCGGCGACGCCCGCCGCCCCGAAGGCGACTCCGTAGGCACCCACGGTGAGGGCGACACTGAGCGCGTCACGGACGGTGCGGCGCGAGACGCGGGGCATTCGAGCAATCTAGCCAAGGAATCAGCCGGGTCCCGCGGGTCGGGGACTACTGTGGGAGTACAACACGATAAAGGAGTCCACCGTGTTCCTCGGCGCCTTCGACGGTCCTGACGGCGTGATCGTCGTCCTCATCTTGCTGGTCCTGGTCTTCGGTGGCTCGGCCATTCCCAAACTCGCCCGCAACCTCGGTTCGGCCAAGACGGAGTTCGAGAAGGGCCTGAAGTCGTCCAAGGAGACCGACGCCAAGGCGTCGGCGACGACGGAGGGCTCGGCTGAGTCCGACGCCAAGGACGGCGACACCCCTCACTGAGCGGTCGGAGACGGCCCCGGGAGGTGTGGGGGAGGCCTCCTCGTGACGCCCTCGCCACGCGGAAAATTCGCTATGGTTTAGGGGTGCCTACACCCGCCCTGCCCCCTCAGGGTGCACCGGACCGGTCGCGTCGCTGGCGTCGCGTACGCCGAGCCGCTGCACTTCCCCTGGCTGCACTCGTCCTCTCCGGCTGCACGGTGCCGAGTTTCGGGGCCCACGCCGGGGTCACCGACTCGTCGAAGTCCGTCTTCCACCTCTGGCAGGGTTTCTCGATAGCGGCCGTCATCATCGGCGGACTGACGGTCCTGCTCATGCTCTGGGCGGTCCTGCGCTACCGCCGTCGGGGCGATGCCATCCCCCCCCAGCACCAGTACCACCTCCCCCTGGAGATCGTCTACACGGTGGTCCCGATCCTCGTCGTCTTCGGACTCTTCGCGGCGACCCTGGTCGTCGAGAACAAGGAGACCTCCAACCCCAAGACGAACGTCACCATCGACGTCAACGCCTTCCAGTGGGGCTGGCAGTTCACCTATCCGGGCTCCAACGCCCTGGTCTACGGACAGACGACCCAGAGCCCCGAGATGGTCATGCCGGTCAACACCAACGTCCACATCAACCTGACCTCGACCGACGTGATCCACGGCTTCTACGTGCGCGCCTTCAACTTCTCCCGCTACGCACTGCCCGGCGTCGACAACCAGTTCACCATTCGCGCCCAGAGCACCGGCACCTACTTCGGCCAGTGCACCCAACTCTGCGGCCTCTACCACTCCTTGATGTTCTTCCGCGTCAAGGTCGTCACCCCGGCGCAGTACGCCCAGTGGCTCGACACCTTCAACAACCCCGCCGACGCCGCCAAGGCGGCCGCCGCGGTGAAGACCACCAACGAGGAGCTCGCCACCGGCGTCGCCTCCAATCCCAGCAACACCAAGTTCGGGAGATAACCAATGACTGACGTCCTCGAGCCGGTTCAGCACCAGGGCCACGGTGACCACGAGGAGCACCACGGCCCCACCGGCATCCTCAACTGGTTGACCTCCACCGACCACAAGGTCATCGGCCTGTCCTACACCGTGACCTCGGTCATCATGCTGGTGATCGGCGGCCTCTTCGCGGAGATCATCCGAGCCCAGCTGGCCAGTCCCAACGGCAACCTCGTCTCGCTGGCGCAGTACAACGAACTCTTCACCATGCACGGCTCGGTGATGATCTACCTCTTCGCCGGCCCCTTCGCCTTCGGCGCCCTGGCCAACATCATCGTGCCGATCCAGATCGGTGCGCCCGACATGGCCTTCCCGCGACTGAACGCGCTGTCGTACTGGTTGTACCTCAGTGGCGCCATCACGATGCTGCTGGGCTTCTTCACGGCGGGTGGCGCGGCCAACTTCGGATGGGTCGGCTACGCCCCGCTGTCGAACTCTCTGAACACCCCCGGAGCGGGGGCGGACCTGTGGATCGGCGGACTGCTGCTGACGGGCTTCTCGGCCATCTTCACGGGGGTCAACCTGGTCGCGACCATCTTCTACCTTCGTGCGCCGGGCATGACCATGTTCCGCATGCCGATCTTCACCTGGAACATGCTGGTCACCGCCATCTTGATCCTGCTCGCCTTCCCCGTCTTGACCGCCGGCCTGATCATGCTCTACTGCGACCGCCACTTCGGCACGCACATCTTCTCGGTGGCCGGTGGCGGCGTTCCCGTCCTGTGGCAGCACATCTTCTGGTTCTGGGGCCACCCCGAGGTCTACATCCTGGCCCTGCCCTTCTTCGGCATGGTGACCGAGATCATCGCGGTCTTCTCGCGCAAGCCGGTCTTCGGCTACAAGGGGATGATCTTCGCCACGCTGACCATCGCCGCCCTGTCGCTGGGCGTCTGGGCGCACCACATGTTCACCACCGGCGTCGTGCTGTTGCCCTTCTTCTCGATCATGAGTCTGCTCATCGCGGTGCCAACCGGTATCAAGATGTTCAACTGGATCGGGACGATGTGGCGAGGGCAGGTATGGTTCTCCACCGCCATGCTCATGGCCCTGGGCTTCTTGTTCACCTTCCTCATCGGCGGTCTCACCGGCATCTACCTGGCGAGCCCGCCGCTGGACTTCTTCACGCACGACACCTACTTCGTGGTGGCGCACTTCCACTCCGTGGTCATGGCGCTCGTGCTCGCCGGTATGGCGGGGCTCTACTACTGGGGACCGAAGATCACCGGCTACATGCTCAACGAGCCTCTCGGCAAGGCCCAGTTCTGGCTGCTCTTCCTCGGCAGCCAGCTCTTCACCTTCCCCCTCTACATCCTGGGTCTCGACGGCATGGCGCGTCGCATGGCGCTCTACCCCCACGACCCCCAGTGGAAGATGCTCAACGACCTCTCCTCGGTGGGCGCCTTCGTCATCGGTCTCTCGACGGTCATCTTCGTGATCAACGTCGTGGTGAGTTGGAAGAAGTACCCGGCCGGCGACAACCCGTGGGACGCCCACACCCTGGAGTGGTTCACCACCTCGCCTCCCCCGCACCACAACTTCTACCGCCTGCCCCAGATCCGCTCCGAGCGTCCGACCTGGGACTACAACCACCCCGAGCACCGCACGCTGCACCACGGTGAGCACGCGGCAGCCGAACACGCCCCCGAGGAGGCCCCGGTATGAAGGTAGAAGCCAAGATCCTCCTGGGCCTGGGGACCTTCTTCGGCCTGATGTGCCTGGTGTACTGGAACTGGAGCCTCGAGAACGCCGGCGGCATCATGATGTTCGCGGGTATGCTCCTGGGCTTCCTGCCCGGCGGCTACTACTACTGGTGGAGCCGTCGGATGGCCCCGCGCCCCGAGGACAACCCCCACGCGACCCAGCCCGACGGCGCGGGCGTGGTCGGGGCCTTCCCCGGCTCGTCGATCTTCCCCTTCGTGCTGGGCATGGGCGCGTTCTTCGTCGTCCTGGCGCTCGTGTTCGGCATCTGGTTCCTGGTGCCGGGTCTCGGACTGGTCGTGTGGGCCCTGCTGGGAGGCACCGCCGAGGGCCGTCGCGGCGGCCAGCACTAAAAGAATTAGATACCTTTGTCCCGGTTGTCCCGGCGTCGGGCCTCGGGCGTGTACCTAAAATGAGCCAGGTGCTGTCTCGTCTTTGAGCGCAGCGTCGCGTCACAGTAAGGAGACCCAGTGTCAACCACGGCAACTTCCACCAAGGTCGTTCTAGGCGGGACACGGGGTGGACCCGACGTCGAGACGCTGCGCACCGACCGCTGGTGGATCCAACCGATGGTCACCGCGTCGATCCTCACCGCCTTCATCATCTACGCGACCTGGGCGGCCTTCCAGAACCGCTACTACTACGTGGGCGCGAACGTGCACCGCGACCTCATCAGCCCCTTCGACTCGCCCTGCGTCGCGAGTGACTGCGTGTCGGGTTCCAAGGCGGGCTTCTTCCTCAACGGCTGGACCCTGGCGCCCGCGCTGTTGATCCTGCCCTTCCCCCTCGCCTTCCGCTTCACCTGCTACTACTACCGGCGCAGCTACTACCGCGCCTTCTGGTGGTCGCCGCCGGCCTGCGCGGTGGCCGACGCCCACGGCTCCTACTCGGGTGAGACCCGCTTCCCCCTGCTCGTGCAGAACCTGCACCGCTACGCCTTCTACGCCGGCCTCGTCTTCAACGTCCTGTTGACCTACGACGCCATCCGCGCGCTGCGTCAGCCTGGCCTGGGCTGGGGCGTCACCGTCGGCACGATCGTCCTGTTCATCAACGCGGCCCTGCTGTGGCTCTACTCGCTGTCGTGCCACGCCTGCCGGCACCTCTGCGGCGGCGGCGTCAAGAGCTTCAAGGCCCACCCGATCCGCTACCGCTTTTGGAAGTTCCTGACCCCCCTCAACGCGAAGCACATGAACTTCGCCTGGGCGTCGCTGATCTTCGTCGCCCTCACCGACGTCTACGTGCGTCTGGTCGCTTCGGGCGCCCTCACCGACTACAAGTTGTTCTAAGAAGGATTGACGTGACCTACGAACACCACGAGTACGACGTTCTCATCATCGGCGCCGGTGGAGCCGGTCTGCGCGCGGCCATCGAGGCCAAGCAACGCGGCCTGCGGGTCGGCATCGTCACGAAGTCGCTGCTGGGCAAGGCCCACACCGTCATGGCTGAGGGCGGCATGGCCGCGGCCATGGGCAACGTCTACCCCGAGGACAACTGGATGGTCCACTTCCGCGACACCATGCGCGGCGGCAAGTACCTCAACAACTACCGGATGGCCGAACTGCACGCCAAGGAGTCGCCGACGCGCGTCTACGAGCTCGAACAGTGGGGCGCCCTCTTCGACCGCACCAAGGACGGCAAGATCCTCCAGCGCGACTTCGGCGGACACCGCTACGCGCGCCTGGCCCACGTCGGCGACCGCACCGGCCTCGAGCTGATCCGCACCCTGCAGCAGAAGGTCGTCTCGATGGGCACCGACGTGTTCATGGAGCACAAGGTCCTCAAGCTCGTGCACGACGCCAACGGCAAGGTCGCCGGCTGCGTGGCCTACAGTCGCCCGACCGGCGAGTTCGTCACCTTCGCGGCCAAGGCCATCATCCTGGCCACCGGCGGCGCGGGCAAGTCGTGGAAGTTCACCTCCAACTCCTGGGAGGGGACCGGTGACGGTCACGCCATGGCCCTGTGGGCGGGGGCCAAGCTCATCGACATGGAGTGCATCCAGTTCCACCCGACCGGCATGGTCTGGCCCCTGTCGGTGCGCGGTCTGCTGGTCACCGAGGGCGTGCGCGGCGACGGCGGCGTGCTGCGCAACTCCGAGGGTCGCCGCTTCATGTTCGACTACGTGACGCCGATGTTCCGCGCCGAGACGGCCGAGACCGAGGAGGAGGCCGACAAGTGGTACGACGACCACTCCGCGGGTCGTCGTCCCCCCGAGCTGCTCCCCCGTGACGAGGTGGCCCGCGCCATCAACGCCGAGGTCAAGGCCGGGCGCGGATCGCCCCACGGCGGCGTCTACCTCGACATCGCGACGCGGCGCACCCCGGAGTTCATCCGCCGGCGCCTGCCCTCGATGTACCACCAGTTCATGGAGCTCGCCGGGGTGGACATCACCACCGAGCCCATGGAGATCGGCCCGACCTGCCACTACATCATGGGCGGCGTCCAGGTGGTCGCCGACGACGCCGCCACCGCGGTGGCGGGCCTCTTCGCCGCCGGCGAGGTGGCGGGCGGCATGCACGGCGCCAACCGCCTGGGGGGCAACTCCCTGAGCGACTTGATCGTCTTCGGCAAGCGCGCCGGTGAGGGCGCCGCTGACTACATCGCCGCCGGCGAGGTGGCCGGCGACATGGACATGTCCGAGGTCGAGGCGGCCGTGGCCGAGGCGCTGGCTCCCTTCGAGCGCGAAGAGGGCGAGAACCCCTACGACATCCAGCGCGACCTCCAGGAGATGATGCAGGCGAACGTCGGCATCATCCGCACCCAGAGCGAGCTCGACTACGCGCTGGAGCAGCTGGAGTCCTTCTCGGAGCGTGTGCGCCACATCAAGGTGAAGGGTGGCCGGGCCTACAACCCCGGCTGGAACCTGGCCACCGACCTGCCCGCCATGCTCACCGTCTGTCGGGCGGTGGCCATCGGTGCGGGCCTGCGCAAGGAGTCGCGCGGCGGACACACCCGCGAGGACTTCCCGGCCGCGGACGCCGAGTACGGGAAGTTCAACTTCGCCCACTCCACCAACGGTGGCAACTGGGACAGCGAGATCGTGACCGAACGGTCGCCGCTCTTGGAAATGCCCGAGGAACTCAAGGCCCTGCTCGAGGAGGCAAAGTAATGGCTGAAGTGACGATGCGCGTCTGGCGCGGCGACGCGAGCGGCGGCGACTTCGAGTCCTACACGGTGGCTCAGAACGAGGGTGAGGTCGTCCTCGACATCATCCACCGCATCCAGGCGACCGAGGCACCCGACCTGGCGTGCCGCTGGAACTGCAAGGCCGGCAAGTGCGGCAGCTGCGCGGCCGAGATCAACGGCAAGCCCCGCCTGATGTGCATGACGCGCATGGACCAGTTGCCCGAGGGCCCCGTCACGGTGACGCCGATGAAGACCTTCCCCATCATCCGCGACCTGGTGACCGACGTCTCGTTCAACTTCGTCCAGGCGGAGAAGGTGCCGGCCCTCCTGCCGCCGCCGATGCCCGAGGGCGGCTACGTGATGTTCCAGGAGGACGTCCAGCGCGGTCAGGAGTTCCGCAAGTGCATCGAGTGCTTCATGTGTCAGGACGTCTGCCACGTGATCCGCGACCACGAGGAGAACAAGACCAACTACGCCGGTCCGCGCTTCTTCATCCGCTACGCCGAGCTCGAGATGCACCCCCTAGACACCAATGACCGCCGCGACCTGGTGCGCGAGGCCATGGGGCTGGGCTACTGCAACATCACCAAGTGCTGCACCGAGGTCTGCCCCGAGCACATCAAGATCACCGACAACGCCATCATCCCCTTGAAGGAACGCGTCGTCGACGCCCACTACGACCCGATCGCCTGGCTCGGCCGTAAGATCCGCCGGCGCACCAAGCGGTCGGCCGACGACGCCGCCGTCCAGCCCGCTCCCTAGGCCGTGAGCGACTTCCTCTCGGACCAGTGGTTCGAGGAGCTCAACGCGCGCCTGGTCACCGCTCCCCCCCTGCCGACGGGCGCTCGGGCCTGCCAGGTGGTGGTGGAGTTCGAGGGGGCGCCCGCCACGGCTCCCCACGCCTTGACCCTCACGGTGGGCGAGGGAGCGCGCGTCACGCCGGGTGACTCGCTGGGCGCCGACGTGATCTTGCGCCTCTCCTTCGACGACGCCCGGGCCCTGACGGCCGGCGAGCTCGACAGCGCCGCGGCGCTGCGCGAGGGACGGCTCAAGGTCCGAGGCGACGTCAACGTCGTCGTCCCCCTGGCCGGCTGGCTGCACACGGCGCTCTTCGCCTGACGCGGCCGGCGCCACCACCGGGTCGCGCGCCCCCGATGATGGTCGTTGCGGCCGGCGCGAATTCCACCAGACGTGCACCGTGACGTCACCCGAAAGTCACCCGAACACCCCACTCGCTTCTCGCGGGTTCCCTATCCTTGGTCCCGTGAGCGAGAGCCCCCTGTCGCAGAGTCTCGGTCGGGACGGGCGTTCATGGACGCACTACCGTCAGGCCTACCTCTGGTGCGCCATGAGCATCCACCTGGGTGAGTACATGGCCATGATGATCACGTCGTACCTGGTGTTCCACCGCACCCACTCGGTGACCCTCACCGGACTCATCCTGGTCCTGTACAACGCGCCCGCCCTGTTGTTGACCACTCCGGCGACGGCGCTCAGCCACCACTACGGCGCGGCCCGGGTGGACGCGTGGGTGAACACCAGCGAGGCCCTGATCACCCTGGTCCCCGCCGTCTTGGGCTTCACGCACCACTTGACCCTGGGCGGGCTCTACTGCTGGGTCCTGGCCTTCGGGGTCTGCGAAGGGCTCAACACCCCCAATTCTCTCCTGATCCGCCGGCTCATCTCGCCGCCCCAGGGACTGCCCGAGCTCAACAGCGCCTACACGCGCAACGTGGCCGTGGCCGCCACCGTGGGCATCCTCGCCGGAGGAGGCGTCTTCTCCCTCGTCGGACCGGGCTGGGTGTTCGTGATCTGCGCGGCCACCGCGGTGCCCGAGGTCCTTCTCTTCTTCCGTCTCGCCCGACTGAGCGGACACGACGACCGCCACAGCGGGGAATCGGATTCCTTGCGCGACGCCATCGGGCTCTTGCGCACCGAGCCGGGACTGTCGATGGCCTGCCGCTTCGCCGTCCTGTGCTTCTTCGTCGCGGGCTACGCGGTCACCCTGCCGGCGATCGCCAACGCCGTGGGCAGTGGCGCCGTGAACCTCTCCTTCCTGGAGGCCGGGTCGCTCCTCGGAGGGATCTTCGTCGCCGTCTTCGTCAAGCGGGCGCACGGCCGGGTGAGCTGGGGCCGGGTCCAGAGGATCTGCTACTTCGCGGCGGGGGCCGGCCTCGCGGCGATGGCGTCGGTGGAGTACGTCAGCGGTCCCCACTCGGCGAGCTCGAGCGTCCTGGTGATCCTCACCACGATCCCGGTGAGCTTCACCGTCCTGCTGAACGTGTCCATCGTCACCTCGGTCATCCAGGTCGGCACACCGCCCGAGAAGCGCGTCTCGATGTTCACCCTCGTGGCGCTCATCCCCCTCGTCGTGGGCCCGCTGAGCCAGGAGCTGGTCGGCTCCATCGCCGACCGCTTCTCCGTGTCCAGCGCGCTCGGTGTCGTCGCGGCCATCACGGTCCTGGTCAACAGTTTCACCTCCCACCGTCCCATGAGCCGTCACTTCGAGGCGCTCAACGAGATGACCACGCCCTTCCAGGTCAACGAGATGATGTCCCAGCGAGGTGGTCACCGGGGCCACCTGCACCTGCACCACCACCGCGACGACACCTAGCCCCGCCGCGGTGACCCGCGACGACCCCGTCGCGTCGCTAGGGGGTGGACGGGTCCGCGGGAGGTGACGACGAACCGACGCCCTTGAGCGCGGCCATGTGCTCGGCGTGATTGGCCTTCGCCAGTTCGAGCTGCGCCTCGTGGTGCTTCTGCGCCTGGGCGAGGGCCTCTTGGTGATGGGCCTCGGCCTGTTCCATCTTCTCGCGGTGCTGGGCCTCGAGCTTGTCGTGGAGCCCCTTGACGTGGTTGTTCACCCAGTCCCTGATCCGCGGAACGAAGAGGTACGACGCGATGCTCGCGAGGACGACCCAGATGGCGGTCGCAACGATGTCGCCGGGAATGCCGCCGGACCCGCCGGCCGGCCACACCCAACGGTCCCAGAAGGTGTTGCTCACGCGGACTCCCCCTTCAGGTGCTCGTGCATCTCGGGATGACGGATGCGGTGCTGCTCCTTGAGCGCGTCGTGCACGTCCTTGTTGGTGTGCTTGTGGCAGGTCTCGTAGTGCGTGCCGGCCACCCGGCCCAGCCCGCCCTTGAGCGCCGGCCGCCAGCACGACTGGCACTTGTGGCGCTTGTAGACGCCCGCGATCACCACGACGATGCCGAACTCCTCGAGGTCCGCGCCGAAGCCCGACCACCAGGCGTACCACTTACCCGATTCGTTGGCCGTGCCCGTGACCTGCAAGAGCCAGTGCCAGACAGCGAACATACGCCTCCTCGGTCGTCGAGGTGCCGACCCCACGTTCAGTGTAGGAGACGACGTCGCTCGATCCGTGAACGCCGCCGCGCTGAGAGGGCGTCTCGGCCGACCCCGGACGGGTCAAGAAGCCGTGACGGTGGTGTAGCTCGTCGGTGAGCGGTAGTAGACGCCGTAACCCGTGTAGCTCGCCCACACCGCGTCACGACCCGGCTGCGGGTTCGCCACGGTGATCAAGCACTCCCCGAAGGGACTGGGGATGCACGAGTAGCTCTGCGCACCGAAGTGGACCGAGACCGGGCTCTGGGGGTAGATGCCTTCGGAGTTCGCGATGACGCCGGTGACCTGGATCACCGCTGGTTCCGACGCCGGGACCGTGGGACTGACGGTGACGGCCTGCAGGCTCCAGGTCTTGACGGGGATGACCGTCTCGGGGTCGGTCGGGGCGGACCAGCCGAAGCGGTTGTGCACCTGGGTGGTCACCTCGTAGACGGCGCGGTTGGCCAGACCCTTGATGATGCAGTTGGGCTGGTAGAAGACCGGCGCGTGGCAGGTCCACGACTTGGTCCCGTTCGTGATGGTCACCAGGTAGCCGTCCACCGGGGCCCCACCGTCGCTCGCCGGCGGGTGCTGGTAGGTCCAGACCTGGCCGCTCTCGACGTTCCCGGACACGTCCTTGGGCGGCGTGGCGACCGTCGGGCCGCAGTATCCCGGGACGTGGCGCGAGGCGATGTCGCCCGCGGTGTCGACGGCGACGAAGGTGTTCGCCCCGAAGGCCACCGCCGTCCAGTCGGCCGTGGTGTCGGTGGGCACCGACGAGGCCGACCAGGACTCCCCGAGGTGCGAGGTCAGGAGGTCGTTGACCTCTCCGGAGGCCTGCCCGGTGGCCACGAAAGTGTCGCAGCCGAAGGCCGAGCCGTTCATCTGTTGAGCGGCCGAGGTCTGGTGGGTGGTCCAGGCGTAGCCGAGCATCGAGGTGGCCACGAGACCGGAGGGGTTGAAGGCGCTGAAGAGGCCGTCACCGTAGCTCACCGCGTACCACGCGGCCCCCGGGGTGGTGATCGTGTAGAAGCTCCAGTTGAAGCCGTTGAGCGAGATGAGCGCGTCACCGTCGGCGCTGTCCACGGCCACGAAGCGGCCGTCACCGTAGGTCACCGAGTTGAGGAGGAACTGCGAGCGCGTCCAGGTGGTGACCCAGCGCACCCCGTCGGTGGAGGTGATGAACTGACCGAAGGCGCTGACCGCCACGAAGCGGTCCTCACCGTAGGTGATGCCGGTCCACTCGCCCTCGGGACCCGGCGAGGCCGACCAGTGCACGCCGTCCACCGAGGTCATCTCGCGCAGGCCGCCTCCCGTCGCCGACAGGGCGACGAACCGGCCCGATCCGTAGGCCACGGACTGCCACGCGCCGGCGGGTGCGGCGTGCTCGCTCCAGGTCGATCCGTTGGTGGAGGTGGCGACGACGTCGCCGTGTCCGACGACGACGAAACGGTTGGCGCCGTAGGTGGCGCCGTACCAGCTGGCCGCGTCGGACGCGGGGGGAGCGACCTTCCACGAACTCGCGGTGAGGGCGCCCTGGGCGCCCTGGGCCGGCAGGAGAAGCAGCGCGGTCACGGTCGCCAGCGACGCACCGCACGCGCCCACGCGTGTCAACCAGGTCTTGCGCACCCTGCCCCTTTCCTCACTCCCCACCTTCACAGGATGGTCGCACGCCGGAATCTACAAATTATCAACGATGGCCCAATTCGCCCCAAAGGGTCTGACCAGGCCAATAGGCTGAAGCCGGAAGACCACGGACGCCCGGTTCGCCGAGGCCGTTCTCACCTTGTCGAAGATCGGGCGTCGAGCCGGAGGAGAGTCTTGATGCCATCGTCCCGTCGCCTGGCCGCCGTTCTCGTGGTCGGTGCCGCCCTGATCAGCGTCTCCATTCCCACCCTGGCCGCAGCGAGCACGTCGACGACCACCTCGACGGCTCCCGCTGGCCCTGATCAGGTCATCGTCTCGAGCTTCTCCGAGAAGGGAGACTTCATCGACCGCGGCGTCTCGTCGGTGTACACCGCGCACTGGGCGACCGTGTCGGCCCGCGACACCGGGATCGACCTCGTGTACCGCAACCCGGCCGCCCGGTCGGGCGCGTCGTACCACTTCGCGCCAGTGGCCGGTCAGGACCTCGCGGTCGGCACCTACGACAACGTGCAGCGCGCCGAGACCCGCAGCGCGGGCTTCGCGGGCATCGACGTCACGGGTCCGGGCGAGCCGGCGGGCTGCAGTCGGGTGACCGGCTTCTTCCGCATCTGGGACCTCGCCGCCGACGCCGACGGGACCATCACGCGACTGGACCTGACCTGGGTCGAGCACTGCGGCGCCGGTCGCCCCTCGAACTACGGTGAGGTCCTGATCAACGACGCCCCCCGGGTGGGCGATCTCTACGCCTCCGCGCGACGCATCACCTTCCCCGACCAGACGCCCACTCTGCCCTACGTCGTCTACAACCCCACCGCGCAGGCCCAGCCCATCTCGCTGTGGCAGAGCACCACCACCGTCAGCCACTACAGCGTCACCCCGTTGGCCCCCGCCTGCGCGACGAGCGTCCCGGCGCAGGGGTCCTGCACCTACCAGTTGCGGCTAGCGCCACCGAGACCCGGCAACTACTCGACGACCGTGCTCCTCGTGTCCGGCACGTCGATCCTTCGTCTGGGTGTCACTGGCCGGGCCGGAGGCGTCTAGCGACGCTGCGACAAACCGTCGACCCTCGCTCGTCGTGGGCCGGCGCGACCGCGTCTCAGAGCTTGTAGCCGATGGCGCGCAACAGCGCCCGGCGTTCGTCGCGGTCCTGAGGCGTCTCGATCCCGGCCGGCGGCATGCCGTCGACCACTCCGATGATGCCCCGTCCGAGGTCGGTCTGGGCCACCAGGACCTCGAGCGGGTTCGCCGTGGCGCAGTAGACCGTGCAGACCTCGGGGACCTGCTGGAGTGCGTTGAGCACGTTGATCGGGAAGGCGTTGCGCAGGTACACGATGAACGCGTGTCCCGCACCGATCGACTCCACGTTGCGCGCCGCGAGTTCCACCAGGTCCTCGGCGTTGCCCGAGGTGCGGATCAGACACGGACCCGAGGCCTCGCAGAAGGCCACCCCGAACTCCAAGTAGGGACTGACCCCCACCATGACCTCGTGGATGTCCTCCACGGTCTTGACGAAGTGAGACTGCCCCACGATCACGTTGAGTCCCGCAGGTACTTCGATGGGCACCGAACTGAGTTCCATGGGAACCTCCCGTCGTGGTGATACCGCTACTTCGACCATATCCCCACCCAGCCGACGCGCCCAGGGGCGTTGGTCCAGGGCTTGGAAGAGCCGACGCGCCTTCGCGACCGCCGCGGTCACGCTGTTCCCGCCGCGGTGACCCTGTGCCGCTCGACCTCGCGGACGAGCCCCCATCGTCTCGAGCCGAATGGACCACGACCGGCCCGGTTGCGCCAGAATGGCAGCGTGGACACCTCGGACACCTACGGGCGCGAAGGGACGACGACCCGTGACGTCGAGGCCATCCGCGCCTACGGCGCGAAGCACCCCGACGAGTACGTCGACGTCCGCGGCGAGCGCCAGGACGGCTTCACCCTCGTGGCCCTCTTCACGGGTGAGCGCTGCGAGGACCACGAAGCTGCGTTGCGTCAGCTCGTGTCGCGGCCCGACCGCTTCGAGGTGCGCCACCTGCCCTTCTCGCGCGCCCACCTGGACGCGGTGCGCGCCACCATCGCGGACGAGTTGCGCGAACGTTCAGCCGCGGCGCCACCGGGCGAACACGTCTGGAACAGCATCGGTAACGCGGGCGGGGTGGTCCAGGTGAGCCTGTCCGCCTCCCAGGAGGTGCTCGCGGCCGATCTGCGCGAACGCTTCGGCGACGCCGTCGACGTCCAGCTGGGCCGCCCCGTCGGTCTGTCCGGCTTCGCGCCCCCAACGTCGGCGAAGGCCCCGCCGGAGGAACCGCTGCCCTGGCCCGACGACTTGGTGGCGAGCCTCGAGGAGCCGCTCGCGGTCGTGAGCGGTCGTCACGTGGTCACGACCCTGCACGTGCTCAACCGGGGTGCTCGGACCTACGTTGCGCTCACCAACGGTCACCTTCCGGCTCGCGTGGTCGACCCGGAGACCCTGGAGACCGTCGGGGGCTACGTGGGCTTCCAGGCGATGCCCCTTGACCGATTCATTCTCGAGCCCGGAACGTCGACGCCGATACCCCTCCTCGTGGGAGCGTCGAGCGCCACGGGTCCCGGCGTCGCAACAGGGATCTGGGCCGTCGTCGCGACGTTGCGCTGCGAGGACGCAGCGACCTACGTCACGCCCCCCTTCGAGGTCAGCGTGCTTCCCCGCGAGGACTGATCTAGATCAGACCAAGGGCGCGAACGTCCTCGCGCTCAGCGAGGAGCTCGTCGGTGGTGACCTTGATGCGCTCGGCGGCGAACTCGTCGATGCCGAAGCCTTCCTTCACCGACCAGTCGCCCTGGCCGTCGGCGACGATCGGGAAGCCGAAGGTGAGACCCTCGGGGACCCCGTACTCGCCGTGCGAGGTCACGCCCACCGAGACGCAGTCGCCCGCGGCGGTCGCCGTGGTGAGGCTGACCACCGTGTCGATGGCCGCGTTGGCCGCCGAGGCGGCCGAGCTCGCGCCGCGCGCGTCGATGATGGCCGCGCCACGCTTCTGCACGGTCGTAATGAAGTCGCCCCTGAGCCACTCGTGGTCGGCGATGGCCTCAGGAGCCGCGACCCCGCCCAGGGTGGCGTTGAAGAAGTCCGGGAACTGGGTGGCGGAGTGGTTGCCCCAGATGGCCAGGTTCTTCACCTCGGCGACGGGCACGCCGGCCTTCTTGGCCAGCTGGGTCTCGGCACGGTTCTGGTCCAGGCGGGTCATGGCGAACCAGCGGTCCGCCGGCACCTCGGGCGCGTTGGAGCGCGCGATGAGGCAGTTGGTGTTGCAGGGGTTGCCCACCACCAGCACTCGCACGTCGCTCGCGGCGTTGGCGGCGATGGCGCGACCCTGGGGCTTGAAGATGCCGCCGTTGACGTTCAGCAGGTCACCGCGCTCCATGCCGGCCTTGCGCGGGATGGAACCCACGAGCAGCGCCCAGGAGGTGTTGGTGAAGGCCACGTCGAGGTCACTGGTGGCCTCGATGTCGGCCAGCAGCGGGAAGGCACAGTCGTCGAGCTCCATGACGACGCCCTGGAGCGCCTTCATGGCCGGCTCGATCTCGAGCAGTCGCAGCACGACGGGCGTGTCGGGTCCGAGCAGCTGGCCCGAGGCGATGCGGAACAGCAGCGAGTAGCCGATCTGACCGGCGGCTCCGGTGACGGTGACGTGGACGGGCTTGGTCATGATTCTCCTTTTGGAAGTCGGTGAACTAGAGGCGGTCGACGATGGCCGAGGCAAACTCGGAGCACTTGACCTCCGTGGCGCCCTGCATGAGGCGGGCGAAGTCGTAGGTGACGACCTTGTCGGCGATGGTCGCTTCGAGGGCGCGCACGATGTCGTCGGCCGCGTCCTGCCAGCCCAGGTGCTCGAACATCAAGACGCCCGAGAGCAGCACCGAACCCGGGTTCACCTTGTCCTGGCCGGCGTACTTGGGTGCCGTGCCGTGAGTGGCCTCGAAGATGCCGTGACCGGTCACGTAGTTGATGTTGGCCCCGGGAGCGATGCCGATGCCGCCGACCTGGGCGGCCAGGGCGTCGGAGAGGTAGTCGCCGTTCAGGTTCATCGTCGCGATGACGTCGAACTCCTGGGCGCGGGTGAGCACCTGCTGGAGGGTGATGTCGGCGATCGAGTCCTTGACGAGGATCTTGTCTCCCGGGTCGCCGCCGCAGTCGTCCCAACCGACGTGGGTGTCGGAGAACTCGTCACGCACCAACTGGTAGCCGAGCTTCATGAAGTAGCCCTCGGTGAACTTCATGATGTTGCCCTTGTGCACCAGGGTCACGGACTTGCGGCCGTGGTCGAGCGCGTACTTCAGCGAGGCGCGGATGAGGCGTTCGGAGCCCTCCTTGGAGATGGGCTTGATGCCGATGCCGCTCATCTCGCGGATGTCCCAGCCGAAGGTGTCGTGCAGGTAGCCGCGCAACTTCTCGGCCTCGGCGGTGCCGGCTTCGAGCTCGAGCCCGGAGTAGACGTCCTCGGTGTTCTCGCGGAAGATGACCATGTCGACGTACTCGGGGTGCAGCACGGGTGAGGGGACGCCCTTGAACCAGCGCACCGGGCGAAGGCAGACGTAGAGGTCGAGAATCTGGCGCAGGGCCACGTTGAGCGAGCGGAAGCCGCCGCCGATGGGCGTGGTGAGGGGGCCCTTGATGCCGATCAGGTGCGAACGGAAGGTGTCGACGGTCTCGTCGGGCAACCAGTTTCCGATCTCCTTGAAGGCCTTCTCGCCCGCCAGGACCTCCTTCCACTCGATCGTCTTGCCGTACTTCTTCGCCGCAGCGTCCAGGACCAGCTTCGCGGCGGGCCAGATGTCGACACCCGTTCCGTCGCCCTCGATGAAGGGGATGATGGGGTTGTCGGATACTGCGAGGACGCCGTGGGCGTCAGATGTGATGATGTCAGCCATGACGCCCATCCTAGGGCCAAAGATTTTTCGGTTCCGACGGTCCCGCTAGGGCCATCGGACCCCACCCGGGCCGTAGAGCGCCTCGTGGATCTCCCGGGTCGCCGTGGAGCGGTTGAGCGTGAAGAAGTGCAGGCCCGGGGCCCCGGCGTCAAGGAGCTGTTCGCAGAGTTCGCGCGCCGCGAGCACCCCCTCGGCGCGCACCCGCGCCGCCCCGCCGGCGGCGTCGGCCGCCTCGAGTCGCGCGACCAACGGCGCCGGCACGGCGGCGCCCATCCGGGCCATGCCCGCGACCCCCTTCAGCGTGGTGACGGGCATGATGCCCGGCAGGACGGGCTTGGTCACACCCAGGTCGGCGAGGTCGGCCACCAGGCGAGTCCAGTCCTCCAGATCGAAGAAGAACTGCGTGACGGCGAAGTCCGCGAGGCGCAGCTTGGCGGCCAGGTGGCGCCGGTCGCTCGCCAGGTCGGGCGAGCGGGGATGACCCAGGGGGTGCGCCGCCACCCCGATGGAGAAGTCGCCGACCTCGCGCGCCAGTTCCACCAGGTCGATGGCGTGGGAGAACTCCGAACTCACCAGCGACGGGTCGTCGGGTATGTCACCCCCGAGGGCCATCACGTTGACGATTCCCGCCTCGAGGTAATTGGTCAGGATCTCGCGCATCTCGTGACGCCCGTGGCCGACGCAGATGAGGTGCGCCATGCTCACCAGGTGGCCGTCGCGCTCGATCTCGGTCACCAGGTCGAAGGTGCGCTGACGGGATTCGCGACCTCCGCGGTAGGTCACCGAGACGAAGGAGGGCGCCAGCGTCTCGAGCTCGTGCAGGGTCGCCGCGAGGGTCAGGGACTCCTCGTCGGACTTGGGTGGGAAGAACTCGAAGGACCGCGTCGGTCCGGCGGCCAGCAGCTGGTCGATACGCACAGGACTATGAGCGCCCGAAGTCGTCCTCGAGCCGGACGATGTCGTCCTCGCCGAAGTAGGTGCCGGTCTGGACTTCGATGAAGACCACCGGCTCCGCCGAGTGGTTCTCACAGCGGTGCGCGGCCCCGATGGCGATGTCCACCGACTCGCCGGGTCGTCGCTCGAAGGTCTCGCCGTCGAGGACCACCGTGGCCACGCCCGAGACGACGTACCAGTGCTCGGCGCGCTTGGCGTGGACCTGGTAGCTCAGGCGCTGACCCGGGTTCACCACGATGCGCTTGACCTTGTGGTCGTCGGCGACGTCATCGATCACCGTGAAGTTTCCCCAGGGGCGCTCGTCGTACTCGCGGCCCCATTGATCAGTGGTGTTCATGAGACCTTCTCCGCAGCCAGGACGGCGTTTCGTAACAACATGGCACGCGTCATCGGTCCGACCCCGCCGATGCGCGGAGTGATCCACCCGGCGACGTCGGCGACGTCGTCGGCGACGTCGCTCATCAATCTAGTCCCCGACCAACTCGTTCCGGCCCCGACGACCGCGGCCCCCGGCTTGACCATGTCGGCCCTGACCAGTCCGGCCACCCCCGCGGCGGCCACGAGCACGTCGGCCGTGCGGGTCAGCGCGGCCATGTCGTCGACCCCCGTGTGGACCACGGTCACCGCCGCGTTGCAGCCCGGGCGCTTCATGGCGAGCAACAGCGCGAGGGGTCGCCCGATGGTCAGGCCCCGTCCGATGATGACGACGTGTCGGCCCTCGACGGGCACGGAGTGCGCCGCGAGGAGCTCGACGATGCCGGCGGGGGTGCAGGGCAACGGCCCGGGGGTGCCCATGACGAGGCGACCCAGGTTGGTCGGGTGCAGACCGTCGACGTCCTTGTCGGGCGCGATGCGCAACAGGACCTGCTCCTCGTTGATCCCCGCGGGCAGGGGCAGCTGCACCAGGATCGAGTGCACGTTGGGGTCGGCGTTGAGCCGGTCGACCACCGCCTCCACGTCAGCCTGGGAGGCGTCGGCGGGCAGCTCCTCGTGGTAGGAGCGGATCCCGATGGCCTCGCAGTCGGCGTGCTTCATCGCCACGTACTTGGCACTGGGCCCGTCGTCGCCCACGAGCACCGTGCCCAGACCGACCGGCCGTCCCAGGGCCGCCAGTCGCGCGACGCGGTCGGCCAGTTCCATCTTGATGCGCCCCGCCAGGCGCTCTCCGTCGAGTAGTTCAGCCATTACGTCTCTCCTAGTGTCGAAAGTGGCGCTCGCCGGTGAGCATCATGACGATGCCCGCCGCGTTGGCCGCGTCGATGACTTCCTGGTCGCGCACCGAGCCACCGGGTTGGACCACGGTGGTGACCCCCACGCTGGTGAGCGATTCGAGGCCGTCGGCGAAGGGGAAGAAGGCGTCCGAGGCCGCCGCGGAGCCGACGGACTGCTCGCCCGCCTTGGTCGCCGCGATTCCCGCGGCCACCACGCGCGACTGCTGTCCCGCCCCCACGCCCACCGCCACGCCGTCGCGGGCCAGCACGATGGCGTTCGAGGTCGTGCGCGCGCACACGCGCCAGGCGAGCACGAGGTCGCGCAACTGCTCGGGGGTCGGCTGGCGTTCGGTGACGCAGCGCCAGTGGTCCACCGGGACCAGCAGTTCGTCGGCGTTCTGCACGAGGGCGGTGTGTCCGAAGGTCCGGATGCTGCGGCCCAGCGCCTCGGGCGCGGGCGCGCTGAGCAGCCGGGTCGCCTTGCGGCGCTTCACCAGGGTGTCGATGGCACCCTCGGAGTAGGACGAGGCGATGATCACGTCGGCTTGTGGTCCCGCGGCGATCAGGGTCGCGAGCTCGTCGTCGACGTGGCCACCCACCGCGACGATGCCGCCGAAGGCGCTCTGGGGGTCGGCCTCGAGGGACTTGGCGAAGGCCTCGGCCAGGGTCGACGCCACGGCGGCGCCCGAGGCGTTGGCGTGCTTGATGATGGCCACCGCCGACAGTCCCGGCGCGTCGTCGGCCAGCTCGTGCACCAGTCGCCAGGCGGCGTCGGCGTCGAAGAGGTTGAGGTAGGAGAGTGCGGAACCGGCGTGCTTGATCACGTGGTCCCACCACGGCGAGGTCCCCGCCACGCGGTAGCGCGCGCCGATCTGGTGGGGGTTCTCGCCGTAGCGCACGACCTCGGCACGTTCGAGGGTCAGGTGAAGGGTCGCCGGCACGACCTCGTCACGCGGCTCGGGGGCGGGTCCGATGGCGCCGCCGCGGTCCATCCAGGCCACGATCTCCGCGTCGTAGGACGCGGTGTGGGCGAAGGCGGCGCGAGCCAGTTCGTGTCGCGTCGCGTCCGAGAGCCCGCCCGATTCGCGCAGCTCCTCGAGCACGAGGGCGTACTGCGCGGGGCTCGTCACGACGCCCACGTGATGGTGGTTCTTGGCCGCGGCCCGCACCATCGTCGGACCGCCCACGTCGATGAGTTCGATGGAGGGGTCCGAGGCGAAGGGATAGAGGTTGCACACCACGAGGTCGATGGCGTCGATGTCGTGGGCGCGCAGCGCCTCGAGGTGTCCGGGCTCGGAACGATTGGCCAGGATGCCGCCGTGGATCCGCGGATGCAGGGTCTTGACCCGACCGTCGAGCATCTCGGGGAAGCCCGTCACCTCCGCGACGTCCAGGTGGGCGATGCCCGCCTCGGACAGCGCGCGAGCGGTCCCTCCCGACGCCACCAGTTCGAAGCCCAGTGACTCGAGCCCCCGGGCGAAGTCGATCAACCCGCTCTTGTCCCACACGCTCAGCAGTGCGCGCATCTACGCCTCCTCCATCTCCCGGACCACCGACGTGACGTCGCGTCCCTCGTCGAGGGCGGACATCACCCTCGTGATCACCGCCGGGTAGAGTTCGCGCTCCACCGCCTTGATTCGTTCGTGCAGGCTCGACTCGTCGTCGCCGGCCAGGACCGCGACCCGACGCTGCGCCAGGATCGGACCGTCGTCGAGGGCCTCGGTGGCCACGTGCACGGTGCAGCCGGTCTCGGCCACGCCCGCGGCCAGGGCCTGGGACACCGCGTGCCAGCCCTTGAAGGCCGGCAGGAGACTGGGGTGGGTGTTGAGAACACGTCGGGGGAAGACCTCGTGGAAGGCCCCCGTGACCACGGTCCCGAACCCGGCCATGGCGACCAGGTCGATGTCGCGGTCGCGCAACGCGCCAGCCAGGTCGACGCTGTAGCGGCCTCGTTCGAAGTCCTGGCGAAAGCCTCCGTAGGCGCCGCGGTCGACCAGCAGCGACTCCACGCCGGCCTCTCGGGCGACGTCGAGTCCCCGACAGGGCCGATCCGCCCCGACCAGGGACACCTCCACGCCCGAGGCCAGCAGGGCTTCGAGGATGGTTCCCGAACCCGAGACCAGGACGCAGAGTCGGACGACCAAGGCCTAGAGCGCCCGGACGATCTCGACCATCTTCTCCCCGGCCTCGGTCGGGTTCAGGCAAACGTGCACCCCCGCGGCGGCGAGGGCGTCCATCTTGGCCTGGGCGGTGCCCTTGGAACCCGAGATGATGGCGCCGGCGTGGCCCATCTTGCGGCCCGGGGGCGCCGTGACGCCGGCGACGTAGGCGACCACGGGCTTGGTCATGTTGTGCTTGATCCACTCGGCCGCGCGCTCCTCCTCGGAGCCGCCGATCTCACCGATCATCATCACGGCCTTGGTCTCCGGATCGGCCTGGAAGGCGGCGAGGCAGTCGATGAAGTTCGTCCCCGGCACGGGGTCACCGCCGATGCCCACGCAGGTGGTCTGGCCGATGCCCTTCTGGGAGAGCTCGTGGAGGGCCTGGTAGGTCAGGGTGCCCGAACGTGACACGATGCCCACGGGGCCACCGGGCAGGGCGATGTCGCCCGAGGTGATGCCGATGTTGCACTTGCCGGGGCTGATGATGCCGGGGCAATTGGGTCCGAGGAGGCGCACGTCGGGGAAGTCCTCGACGAGTCGGTTGTAGGTCACGGCCTCGTCGTGGGCGGGAATTCCCTCGGTGATGCACACGATGAAGGTGATGCCGCCCTCGGCCGCCTCGAGGATCGCCGCCGAGGCGAAACGGGGCGGCACGACCACGAAGGACGCCGTGGCGCCGGTCGCCTCGACCGCTTCTCTCACCGTGTTGAAGACGGGGATGCCGTCGACGTCGGTGCCGCCCTTGCCCGGGGTCACGCCACCGACGATCTTGGTGCCGTAGTCGCGGTTGCGCAGACCGTGGAACTTCCCTTGTCCGCCGGTCAGTCCCTGGACGATGACCTTGGTGTTTTCGTCGACGAAGATGCTCATGGCGCTCCTTAGGCGTTCGCGAGGGACACGGCGCGGCGAGCGGCGTCCAACATGGTCGGTTCGGTCATCAGTCGGTCGTTGAGGTGCGGCGCCAGGATGGCCCGTCCCTCCACCGCGTTGGTGCCGTCGAGGCGCAGCACGATGGGTGAGTTGATGGTGACGCGTGAGAGGGCCTCGAGCACACCCTTGGCGACCTCGTCGACGCGGGTGATGCCGCCGAAGATGTTGACGAAGATCGACGTCACCTTGGGGTCGGAGTTGATGACCTCGAGGGCGGCGGCCATGACGTCGGCGTTGGCGCCGCCGCCGATGTCGAGGAAGTTCGCGGCCGAGCCGCCCACCTGGTTCACGACGTCGAGCGTCGACATCGCCAGACCGGCGCCGTTGGCGATGATGCCCACGGTCCCGTCGAGACCGATGTAGTTCAGCCCCTTCTCCTTGGCCCGCTTCTCGCGCGGGTCCTCGGTCTCGGTGGCGCGGTACTCCTCCCACTCCGGGTGACGGTACGACGCGTTCTCGTCCAGGGTCACCTTGGCGTCCAGGGCGTGGACCCGGCCCTCGGGGGTGAGGATGAGGGGGTTGATCTCGGCGAGGTCGCAGTCGCCCGCGGTGTAGCACTCGTAGAGCTTCACCAGGAGCTCGGCGGCCTGCTCGCGCGCGACCTCGTCGAGCTCGGCCTCGTGCACCCAGCGGCGCGCCGTCTCGAGGTCGAGACCACGCACGGGGTCGATGGACAAGAAGGCGATCGCGTCGGGGTTCTCCTCGGCGACGACCTCGATCTCCACGCCGCCCTGGGCGCTGAGCATGCCGAGGTGGGTCTTGTTGGGCCGGTCGAGGGTGAACGAGGCGTAGTACTCCTTGGCGATGTCGCTGGACCTCTCGATCCACAGCCGTCGAACGACGTGGCCCTTGATGTCGAGCCCGAGGATGTTGCCCGCGTGCAGACGCACCTCGTCGACGTCGGAGGCGAGCTTCACGCCGCCCGCCTTGCCGCGGCCGCCGACCTTGACCTGCGCTTTGACCACGACCGGGTAGCCGATGCGTTCGGCGACCGCCACGGCCTCCTCGACGCTGTCGGCCACGTCACCGGGCGACACGGCGATTCCGTAGCGTGCGAAGTACTGCTTGCCCTGATACTCGAAGAGGTCCATGCGATTCTGCTTTCTGGCGGTTGAGGGGGCGGGAGGGGACTATGCGGAGTATTCGGCCTGGGCGTCGAGGGTCTCCTCGAGCCAGGTGCCGATCTCGTGCAGCGAGGCGCCGGGCGTGAAGACCCGGGCCACGCCGAGCGCTTCGAGCTCGGTGACGTCGGCGTCGGGAATGATCCCACCGACCACGAGCACCACGTCGCTGCGACCCTGCTCGGCGAGCAACTCGGCGACCCGCGGCACGAGGACCATGTGCGCGCCCGACAGCAACGAGAGTCCGAGGGCGTCGGCGTCCTCTTGGACCACGGCCTCGACGATCTGTTCGGGGGTCTGGTGCAGACCGGTGTAGACGACTTCGAAGCCGGCGTCGCGCAGGGTGCGCGCGATGACCTTGGCGCCGCGGTCGTGTCCATCGAGACCGGGCTTGGCGACCACTACACGGTAGGTGCGCTTCACGACCCACATCTTACGTGAGTCCCGCACCCCCCTCCGACGGTGCCGCAGGGCCGGGGGTAGCCTTTAGTCGTGAGGACGACCGCCAGCCCCCGAGGAACCCTGCGGGCGCTCGTTTCAGCCATGCGGGTGCCCCAATGGGTCAAGAACGGCCTGCTCGTGGTGGCCCCGGCGGCGTCGGGCACCCTCTTCCATGGTCGCGTGCTGGCCAACACGGCCGTCGCCTTCGTGGCCTTCTGCCTCGTCGCGTCGAGCCTGTACATCCTCAACGACCTGCGCGACGTCGAGTCGGACCGAGCGCACCCCGTCAAGAGGTTCCGGGCGATCGCCGCGGGCGACCTGAGCCGGGGCCGGGCGATGGCCAGCGCGGCGGTGCTGGCGGTCGCCGGCTTCGCCGTGGCGAGCCTGATCCACCACCCGGCCGGCTTCTACCTGATCCTGTCGCTGTACGCCGCCGAGACCCTGTGCTACATCCTCTGGCTCAAGAACGCCGTCATCGTCGAACTCGGCCTCGTGGCCAGCGGCTTCTTCCTCAGGTCCTACGGTGGCGCGGTGGCCTCGCACATCCCGGTCTCGACCTGGTTCTTGATCGTCGTCACCTTCGGCGCCCTCTTCCTGGTCGTGGGCAAGCGCTCCGCCGAACTGCGCCACGTCGGCGCGGCGAACCGCCCCGTGCTCGCGCAGTACACCACCGACTTCTTGCACTCGGCGCTGACGTTGAGCGCCACGGTGGTGGTGACCGCCTACTGCCTGTGGGCCATCGACACGTCCTCGACGGGTCTCTCGTCGATCAAGCACGACGTGATCCCCGTGCGCCTGTCCATGGTGCCGGTGGTGCTGGCGATCCTCTTCATCATCCGCGGGGCCGAATCAGCCGAAGGCGAGAGCCCCGAGGACCTGCTGCTCAAGAACCGCACCGTCCAGGTGCTCGCCCTGGTCTGGATCGTGCTGATCGTCTGGGGGACGTACCTATGAACCGCCAACGTCTGTCCGGCTGGGGCCGCACGGCCCCCGCGATGTCCGAGGTGCTCAGTCCCGCCTCCGAGGAAGCCGTGGTCGACGACCTCGCCCAGGCTGACGCGGTGATCGCTCGAGGGCTGGGTCGCAGCTACGGCGACGCGGCCCAACTCAGCGGAGGCGTCGTGCTCGACAACCGCTCACTGGGCGGCATCGGCGCGATCGCGTCCGACGGCGTCGTGACCGTGGGCGCGGGCGTCTCCTTCGACGAGCTCCTCAACGTCGCCATCCCCCTGGGCTGGTTCGTCCCCGTGACCCCCGGCACCCGTCAGGTGACCCTCGGCGGGGCCGTCGCCGCCGACGTCCACGGCAAGAACCACCACCGCGACGGCTCGATCGGCGACCACGTCCTCGAGATGCGCCTGGTGACGCCCAGCGGGGTGCACACCGTGACCCCCACGTCGGAGCCCGACCTCTTCTGGGCCACCATCGGCGGCATGGGGCTGACCGGCGTCGTCACCACGGTCACCCTGCGGCTGATCAAGATCGACACCGACAAGGTCCTCGTCGACACCACCCGCTTCGCCTGCCTCGACGACGTCATGGCGGCCATGGTCGCCGGCGACGACGACTACCGCTACTCGGTCGCCTGGGTGGACTGCATGACCCGTGGCGCCTCGATGGGCCGGGCGATCCTGACCCGCGGCGAGCACGCGACGCGACGCGACCTCGAGGCCACCTCGCTGGACGCACCGGCGCCGGCCAAGCTGCGCGTGCCCTTCAACGCCCCCTCGGGGCTGCTCAACCCCCTGTCGATCCGCGTCTTCAACGAGGCGTGGTTCCGCAGCGCGCCCGCGCACCGAGAGGGCGAGGAGCAGTCCCTCGGCTCCTTCTTCCACCCCCTCGACGGGGTGGGCGACTGGAACCGCCTCTACGGGCGCCGGGGCTTCGTGCAGTACCAGTTCGCCGTGTCCGACGCCGAGGCCGAGTGCGTCGTGCGGGCGATCGAACGGCTCTCCTCCTCGGGCGTGCCCAGCTTCCTCGCGGTCCTCAAGCGCTTCGGTCCCGCCAACCACGGCCTCCTCTCCTTCCCCTTCTCGGGCTGGACCCTGGCGCTCGACCTGCCCGTGGGCCCCGCGGCCCTGCCCGAGGTCCTCGACGACCTCGACGAGATGGTCATCGAGGCGGGGGGTCGGGTCTACCTGGCCAAGGACTCGCGACTGAGCCCCGGGTCCGTGCGGGTGATGTACCCGCGCTTGCCGGAGTTCCTCGCGGTCAAGGACCGCGTCGATCCGCGACACCAGTTGACGAGCGACCTGGCGCGTCGACTGCACCTAGTAGGAAGGTAGCCATGGAGAACGCCTTCGGCCAGCCCCAGAACGTCGTCGTCCTCGGCGGCAGCTCGGACATCGCACGAGCCATCACCAAGAAGCTCTGCGCCGCGCGCGCCCACACGGTCGTCGTGGCGGGCCGCGACCAGGCGCGTCTGGACGAGGCCGCGCGCGACGCGCTCGACTACGGTGCCTCGCGCACCGAGACCGTCGTGTTCGACGCCGAGGACCCCTCGGGCGCCTCGGCGGCCGTCGGGGAGGCCTTCGCCAAGGCCGGCGGTCACGTGGACCTGGTGCTCGTGGCCGTCGGGCGCCTGGGCCAGCAGGTGCTCGACCAGAGCGACCCGGCCGCGGCCCTGCGCATGATGAACGTGAACTTCACCTGGCCGGTCGTCGCCCTGACCGAGGCCCGCAACCGCCTCGTCGCCCAGGGCGGAGGACGCATCTTGGTGATCTCGAGCGTGGGCGCGGTGCGCGTGCGCGCCAGCGCCTACCTCTACGGCAGCGCCAAGGCCGGCCTGGACCGCCTCTGCCTGGCCATGGCCGACTCGCTCGAGGGGACGGGAGTGCGCGTGCAGGTGCTGCGGCCCGGCGCGGTGCGCACCCGCATGACCGAGGGCCTGCCCGACGTCCCCTTCACCACCGGCGTCAACGAGGTCGCCGACACCGCGCTCAAGGGCTTGTCCAGCGCCGAGGCCGTCATCTGGAGCCCGCCACTGCTCAAGTACGTCTACATGGTGCTGCGCCACCTGCCCGGACCGGTCTGGCGCAAGGTGATGGACCGCTAGCCGGCGGCCGCGGTCGTGGCGCTCTGGTACTTGGGCCGCAGGCTCATCACGAAGAAGTCGCGGGTCCACCAACTGGCGAAGAACCGACTGGGGCTGCCGTCCATCACCGAGGGGTAGGGCAGGAGGTCGGTCCCGTTGCTCCCGTTGAGCACCTGGCCGATGGGTCCCGAGTAGGTCGAGTACTGCACCCAGTCGGTGTTCATGTCGAGCTCGAGGCCGCGCACCGCCCCCGCGCGAACCAGGGTGTCGGCGACGTCGGAGATCGACATGCCCGGTCCGCCCACGTAGACCAGCGCGCCGTCACGGGTGATCCCGAGTCCCGAGCGGAACACGTTGAAGCTGCCCCCCAGGGCCCGGCCCCACTTGGCGTTGTTCTGCAGGTCCAGACCGGCCACGGAGCGACCCCGGTTGACGATGAGGTCCAGGTTCTGTCGCACCGACGCCACCGGCGACCCGGTGGCGTCGGGCGCCATGGAGACGTCGGTGCCCCACTGGCCGATGTTCATGCTCCCGTCGGCGTAGATCACGACCGACGCCGCCCCCACGCGCAAGGGGATGACCGTCTTGTGGTCGGTGTAGTAGCCACCGTTGGCGTCCTGCATGCGAAATCCCGCGTTGAAGGCCGCGACCAAGGTCTTGGAGGCCTCCGGAGAGATCGGCGCCGTCAAGGGGTAGGGGCCGCCGCCGGGGATCTGCGAGCCCGAGTAGAGCGCGCCCGAGAGGATCTTGGTGTCCATCCACGCCACGCCGACGACGTAACTGGTGTGGACGGCGTCGGGACGGATGAAGGTCTCGTAGACCGCGGGCAATCCGTTGGCCGTCAAACGGCCCGCGGGCTTCCAGGTTCCCTCCACCCAGCCGTTCTCCACCAGCGGCGTCGCCGCCGGGGTCTTGAGGGCCACGGGCACCGCGAGGGGTTGGGTGCCGCGGGAGATCTTGACCGTCGGCACGGTGGGCACGGTGTTCTTGTTGGGGTTGCCGCCGACCTTGGCCGGATGGAGCTTGTTGTACTCGGTCTCGGCCCAGGTGACGACGCCGCCGAGGCCGTGTTGGCGACCCCACTCGGCCAGACGGGCCTGGAAGGTGACGCCGTAGGAGGGGTTGTTCAACGCGAAACCCAGCGTGACGCCGTAGTAGCCCACGACCGACAGCGTGAACACCACCGCGATGACGATGGCGCGCCGTCGCCAATACACGTGGGCGGGGTAGCGGCGAGAACGCGGGTGCAGGGTCACCCGGGGCTCGGTGGCGACGCTCGGACGGGTCCGGGGCCGTGTGCGGGGGCGCACGGGCGCGTCGTCCAAACTCATGGACATCTAGTTTTGCACAGGTGTCCCTCACGCACCTCCGGGGTCCTCAACGAGCGCTAATAACTCTCTAAGAACTACGCGCGCCGCAACGGCGTCATGGCCAGGACCAGTTGCTTCGTGCCGTACTCGTCGAAGGTCACCGTGGCGCGGGCGTGCGCGCCGCTGCCGTCGACCTTGTTGACCACGCCGGCGCCGAAGCGGTCGTGCACCACGCGGTCGCCCACCGCGAGCCCGAGGTTCTCGGCCCCGGTGGACCGCACGGGGGGCGCCGTGCCGGCGCCGAAGGCCTTGCCCGCGGTGAAGTCGGTGCCCCGCCCCACGAAGCCCTCCTCGTCGCGCGAGAAGCTCGCGCGACGCGTGGGCAGCGACGTCGAGAGGTCGTGCACGAGTTCCGCGGGGATCTCCTGGAGGAAGCGACTGGGCAGGGCGTCGGCGTGTTGGCCCCACATGGTCCGGCTCCAGGCGTGGGTCAAGATGAGGTGGCGCATCGCGCGCGTGAGCCCCACGTAGCACAGGCGTCGCTCCTCCTCGAGCTCGGCCTCGTCGGAGAGGGCCCGACGGTGCGGGAAGATCGTCTCCTCGAGGCCGGTGATGACCACCAGGGGGAACTCGAGGCCCTTGGCCACGTGCAGGGTCATCATCGAGATGGCGCCGGCT
Source organism: uncultured Actinomycetes bacterium (assembly GCA_903860745.1). GTDB lineage: Bacteria > Actinomycetota > Acidimicrobiia > Acidimicrobiales > RAAP-2 > RAAP-2. The sequence goes on from CAIORQ010000032.1 coordinate 42,837, forward strand.
CCGCCGTCGAGCTGGTCGGAATCGGCCACCAGCGCCATTCGCTCGACGAAGTCCATCAAGGTGTCGTACTGCGCGGCGGCCGAGGCCAGTTCGCCGAGGTTCTCCAGGCGCGAGTAGGCCTCGTCGGAGTTCTCCGCGCGCAGCGCGTCGCCCATGCCGGTCTCGCGCACGATGGCGTCGATCATCTCGCGAGGACTGAGGTCGTTGGCCATGGCGCGCAGCTCGTCGAGCATGAAGGAGAACTTCTCCGCCCCCGCCAGCGCCTTGGCCGTCAAGCCGGCGGCCGCGGCGTAGTGGGCGGCCTCCGCGAAGGACAGTGAGTTCTCCGCGGCGTAGACGCCCAGCTTGGCCTGCGCCGCCTCGCCGATGCCGCGCTTGGGCTCGTTGATCACCCGGCGCGCCGAGGCCTCGTCGCGGGGGTTGACGATGAGCCGCGCGTAGGCCAGCGCCGTCTTGATCTCCTTGCGGTCGTAGAAGCGCATCCCCGAGATCACGCGGTAGGGGATCCCCGCACGCAGCATCTCCTCCTCCAGCACGCGGCTCTGCGCGTTGGTGCGGTAGAAGACCGCCATCTGGTTCCACTCCACGCCGGCCTCGTTGCGCGCGCGACGCAACTCGGTGGCGATCCAGCGCCCCTCGTCGTACTCGTCGCCCGCGCGGTACAGGCGGATGCGTTCGCCCGACCCGTGGTCGGTGAAGAGGTTCTTGGCGTGGCGCGAGGCGTTCTTGGCGATCACCGCGTTGGCGGCGTCGAGGATCGTCTGGGTCGAGCGGAAGTTCTGCTCCAGCAAGATGACGTCGGCGTCGGGGAAGCGCGCCTCGAACTGCAGGATGTTGCGCACGTCGGCCGCGCGGAACCGGTAGATCGACTGGTCCGAGTCGCCCACCACGCACAGGTTGCGGTGCTGGGCCGCCAGCATCATCACCAGTTCGTTCTGCACCCCGTTGGTGTCCTGGAACTCGTCGACCAGCAGGTACTTGAAGCGTCGCTGGTAGGAGTCGAGGACGGCCGGGTCCTGGCGCAGCATGGCCACCGCGTTGAGCAGGAGGTCGTCGAAGTCCATGGCGTTGGCCAACTTGAGGCGCGCCTCGTAGAGCGCGTAGATCTCGGCGACGCGCCGGTGGTTGGGGTCGTCGCTCGAGCCGGCGTCGGCGAAGCGCGCCGCCGAGAGCATCTCGTTCTTGGCCGCCGAGATCTTCGCCGACACGCTGCGCGGACTGATGCGCTTGGTGTCGAGGTTGAGCTCCTTCATGATCCGCTCGACGGCGGACTCGGCGTCGCCGGCGTCGTAGATGGTGAAGCCGCGCTCGTAGCCCAGCACGTCGGCGTGCGCGCGCAGCATGCGCAGGCAGGCCGAGTGGAAGGTCGAGACCCACATGCTCTTGGCGTCCTCGCCGACCAGCTCCACCACGCGCCGACGCATCTCGTCGGCCGCCTTGTTGGTGAAGGTGATGGCCATGATCTCGAAGGCGCGCGCGTCGCCGGTCGCCAGGATGTGCGCGATGCGCCGCGTCAGCACCCTCGTCTTGCCCGAGCCGGCGCCGGCCACCACGAGCAGTGGCCCACCGCGCTGCACGACCGCGCGACGCTGGGGCTCGGTCAGTCCCTCGAGCAACTCATCGGGGTCCCGACGTTCGGGCGCCTCGGGTTCGTTGCCCCACAGGGCGTCGTCGGAGAAGGAGCGCTGTCTCACTCCCATTCGATGGTCCCCGGCGGCTTCGACGTCACGTCGAGGGCCACGCGGTTCACACCCGGCACTTCACGGATCAATCGGTTGGCGATCGATTCGATCACGTCGTAGGGCAGGCGGGCCCAGTCGGCGGTCATCGCGTCGTCGGAGGTGACGGCGCGGATGACGATCGGGTACGCGTAGGTTCGTCCATCCCCCATGACCCCCACCGTACGCACCGCCGGTAACACGGCGAAGCTCTGCCAGAGCTCCCGGTACAGGCCGGCCTTCTTGATCTCGTCGACCACCACGTGGTCGGCGTTGCGCAGGATCTCGGCGCGCTCGCGGGTCACCTCGCCGATGATGCGCACGCCCAGGCCCGGGCCCGGGAAGGGCTGGCGCCAGACGATCTCGGCGGGCAGGCCGAGTTCCTCGCCGACGTGGCGCACCTCGTCCTTGAAGAGGCTGCGCAGGGGCTCGATGAGTTCGAAGGACAGGTCCTCGGGCAGCCCTCCCACGTTGTGGTGGCTCTTGATGTTGGCGGCGTGTCCCGAACCCGACTCGATGACGTCGGGGTACAGCGTCCCCTGCACGAGGAAGCGCGGGGACTCCTCGCCCTCGGCGAGTTCGCGCGCGACGGCCTCGAACTCTCGGATGAACAACTCGCCGATGATCTTGCGCTTGGTCTCGGGCTCGGTGACCCCGGCCAGGGCGTCGAAGAAGCGGTCCTGGGCCTTGACGTGGATCAGGCGCACGCCGAACTGGCGCGTGAAGGTGGCCTCGATCTGCTCGCCCTCGTTCTTGCGCATCAGCCCGGTGTCGACGAAGACGCAGGTCAGCTGGGTGCCGATCGCCTTGGTGACGAGCGCCGCCGCCACCGCCGAGTCCACGCCGCCCGACAGGGCGCACAGGACGCGTTCGGCGCCCACGCGGGCGCGGATGGCGGCGACCTGGTCGTCGATGATCGAGGTGTTCGTCCACGTCGGCGCGATCTCGGCGACGTGGTGCAGGAAGTTCTCGAGCAGCTCTTGACCACGCTCGGAGTGGGCGACCTCGGGGTGGAACTGGGTGGCGTAGAGGCGCCGATCGGCGTTCTCCATCACCGCGACCGGCGCGAGGGGCGTCGAGGCGGTGACCGTGAATCCCTCGGGGGCCGTCGCGATGGCGTCGCCGTGGCTCATCCAGCACGACTGGCGCTCGGGCCACTCCTCCATCAGCGCACTGGGACCCTGGCGGGTCAGCTCGGTGCGGCCGTACTGCCCACCGCCGGTGTGGGCCACCTCGCCGCCGAGCTGCAGCGCCATGAGCTGGGCGCCGTAACAGATGCCCAGCATGGGGATGCCCAACTCGTAGATGGCCGGGTCCAGTGAGGGGGCCGGGACCTCGTAGACGGACTTGGGTCCACCCGAGAGGATGATGGCCGAGGGGTTCTTCGCGCGGACCTCCTCGGCGGTGATGGTGCTCTGGACGATCTCGGAGTAGACGCGCGCCTCACGCACCCGACGGGCGATGAGCTGGGCGTACTGCGCCCCGAAGTCGACGACCAGGACCGTCAATGGCCCATGCCCACGCCCTGGGCGCGCTGGAGCTGCTTGCCCTCGGTCTGCAGGGAGGGCGCGAGCATGATCTCGGCCTTCTGGAACTCCTTCAGGGTCTCGTAGCCGCAGGTCGCCATCGAGGTGCGCAGGGCGCCGAAGAGGTTGAGGCGGCCGTCGTTCTCGTGGGCCGGTCCCACCAGCACCTCCTTCAAGGTGCCACGGACCTTCGTGCGCACTCGCGTGCCGCGCGGCAGGGTCGGGTGGAAGGTCGCCATGCCCCAGTGGAAGCCGTGGGCCGGCGCCTCGACGGCGCTGGTGAGGGGCGAACCGATCATCACCGCGTCGGCGCCGCAGGCGATGGCCTTGGCGATGTCGCCGCCCTTGGACATGCCGCCGTCGGCGATCACGTGGACGTAGACACCCGTCTCGTCGAGGTGGCGCATACGCGCACCCGCGACGTCGGCGATGGCGGTCGCCTGGGGCACGCCGATGCCGAGCACGGCGCGCGACGTGCAGGCGTTGCCCGGTCCCACGCCCACCAGCACACCGGCCGCGCCGGTGCGCATCAGGTGCAGGGCGGCCTGGTAGCTGGCGCAGCCACCGACGATGACCGGCAACTCGAACTCGCGGATGAACTTCTTCAGGTTCAGCGGCTCGACGGTCTTGGACACGTGCTCGGCCGAGACCACGGTGCCCTGGATGACCAGGATGTCGAGGCCCGCGTCCAGGATGGTCTTGGCCATCCATTCGGTCTTCTGGGGCGTCACCGAGGCGGAGGTGACGATGCCGGCGGCCTTCATCTGGCGGATGCGCTCGGCGACGAGCTCGAGCTTGACCGGCTCGAGGTACATCTGCTGCATGCGCGCGGTGGCCTTGTCGTCGTCCAGGGTCTGGATCTCCTCGAACAGCGGCGTCGGGTCCTCGTAGCGGGTCCACAGGCCCTCGAGGTTCAAGACGCCCAGCCCCCCGAGGCGTCCCATCTCGATGGCGGTCGTGGGCGAGATCGCCCCGTCCATGGCCGAGCCGAGCACCGGCAGCTCGAACTTGTAGGCGTCGATCTGCCAGGAGATGTCCACGTCCTCGGGGTCACGCGTGCGCCGCGAGGGCACGATGGCGATGTCGTCGAAGCCGTAGGCCTGACGAGCCGTTTTATAGATACCGATTTCTACTTCCGCCATGGCGACCTCCGGGGGTGAAACCGCGCTCCGAGCTGAACGTGATTGCCTCCAATCTACTGGACTGCACTGGTGGCGAAGCCGCCGCGCGAGGGGGCTCGCGGTGGCGCCCGGCCGAGACCGCCGCGGGAGTGGGGCGGTCCGTGGGCGCCTAGGGTGGAGTGCCGATACTCCCGCAGAACCGACCGACCCCCCCCCAAGCCCCCGAGGAGCAGTGCCGTGAAGTCCTTCGCCCGTTTCAGCGTCCGCCACCGTTGGCTGGTGCTCACCATCTGGATCGTCCTCATCGTCGGCGTCAACGCGGCGGCCCAGGTGGCCGGCAGCGCCTACTCCGACTCCTTCAGCCTCCCGGGGACCAACTCGGTCCACGCCCTGCAGCTCCTCGAGGAGGGCTTCCCCCACACCTCGGGCGACGCGGACCAGATCGTGTTCCACGCCACGACGGGGACGCTGGCCAGCCAGGAGTCCACCATCGCGCCGGTCCTGTCGCAGTTGGCGACGCTGCCCGACGTGGGGAGCGTGTCGACGATCACCACGTCGCCCTTCGTCAAGTCCATCGGCTTCGTGACGGTGACCTTCACCAAGCAGGCGAATCTCCTCACGAACAAGCAGATCCAGGCCGTCGTGAGCGCCGCGTCGAAGCTCCGTACGCGGTCGCTCCAGGTCGACTTCGGCGGCAACGCCTTCGGTCAGCTGAACTCGCCCAAGGGTTCGCCTGACGAGGTCTTCGGTCTCCTCGCCACCGCCGTGGTGCTCTTCTTGGCCTTCGGCTCCCTCTGGGCCATGGTCCTGCCCCTGGGTGTGGCGCTCTTCGCCATCGGCATCGCCTCGGGGGCCACGACCCTGCTGAGCCACGGACTCTCCATCGCCCAGTTCGCGCCGATCCTGGGGTCCCTCATCGGTCTGGGCGTCGGCATCGACTACGCCCTCTTCATCGTCACCCGCTCCCGCCAGAACCTGCGACAGGGGATGAGCGTCGAGGACGCCATCGTCACCGCGGTGAACACCTCGGGTCGCGCCGTCCTCTTCGCCGGAGCCACCGTCTGCGTCGCCCTGCTCGGCATGCTCGTGCTGGGTTTCTCCTTCTTGAACGGCCTGGGCATCGCGGCGTCGGTCACCGTGCTCATCACCATGCTCGCCTCCTTGACGCTGCTGCCGTCGCTGCTGGCCTTCCAGAAGCATCGCGTGCTGAGCCGCCGCGAACGGCGGCGCCTGGCCGCCGAGGGACCCGAGCCCACCCTGGTCGAAGGGGGCTGGCAGCGCTGGGCCCTCTTCGTGGGACGACACCCCCGTTCCCTCTCGCTGGGTGCGCTCGCGCTCATCGTGCTCATCGCACTGCCCGTGTCCTCGCTGAACCTGGGTATCTCGGACCAGGGCTCGGACCCGGCGGGTTCGACGACGCGTCTCGCCTACGACCAACTCGCCCAAGGTTTCGGCCCGGGCGTCAACGGACCGCTCCTCGTCGTGGGCGAGGTCAAGAACCCGACCGACCGCGCGACGATGGAGTCCCTCGACACCTCCCTGCGCACCACGCCGGGCATCGAGTCCGTCCTGCCGGTGAAGTTCAACCCGGCCGGCACCGTGGGCCAGATCGTCGTCTTCCCCCAGGCGAGCCCCCAGTCGCAGGTCACCTCCCAACTGATCAACCGGCTGCGCGACGTGTACATCCCCCGGGCCACGGCGATCTCGCACACGGCGATCTACGTCGGCGGCTCACGCGCCTTGGCCGACGACTTCGCCAGCGTCCTGGATTCCAAGATCCCGCTCTTCTTGGCGGTCATCGTGCTGCTGGGGTGCCTCTTGTTGATGGTGGCCTTCCGCTCCGTGGTCATCCCGCTGGTGGCGGCACTGATGAATCTGCTGGCGGTGGCGGCCTCCTTCGGGCTCGTCGTGGCGGTCTTCCAATGGGGCTGGGGTAGCTCACTCATCGGTGCGGGCACTGGGCCCATCGAGGCCTACCTGCCCATCATCATGATCGCCATCCTCTTCGGTCTCTCGATGGACTACCAGGTCTTCCTGGTGTCGCGGATGCACGAGGAGTGGGTCAACACCAACGACAACGAGACGGCCATCATCCACGGCCAGGCCAACACCGGCCGGGTCATCACCGCGGCCGCGCTGATCATGATCTGCGTGTTTCTCTCCTTCGCCTTCGGCGGTGAGCGCATCATCGCAGAGTTCGGCATCGGGCTCGGGGGCGCGGTCCTGCTCGACGCCTTCATCCTGCGCACGGTGCTCGTCCCGTCGCTGATGCACTACCTCGGTCGCGCGAACTGGTGGATGCCCCGCTGGCTCGACCGCGTCGTGCCCCACGTGGCCGTCGAGGCGGGCGAGTAGCCGCGACCCCGCGTTACGGTGCCGCCAAGGCGGCCCCGCAGCGAGCGCAGCGGGCGGTGCCCTCGTGGTTGAGCTCGCGACACGACGGGCACTCGAGATAGGTCTCGCGGGTGCCGTCGATGATCAGTTTGGGTCCGCTCACGCCCCTCGGCGTGCGCGCGTCGGGGTCGGGACCACCGGCTCGCGCGCGCAGGTCGAACAGGGCGCGCAGGGTCGACGGTCGTCCCCGCCCGCGCTCTTGGGCCTCGACGAACCTCGCGAGTTCCGGGTCCACCGCGCCCGACGAGGTGGGGAGGCCCTCGCCACAGCGCGCGCACTGCGCCGACCCCGGGCGGTTCTGCTCCGCACAGCTCGGGCACTCGACGTAGCGCACCTCGGGCGTCGGGGTCCAGCGATCGCTCATCCGTCGAGACTAGCGAGCCCTCACGCGCGCGCGGCCACGGCCATCACGGTCACGTAGCGACGCTGCAGGCGACCCGCGAAGTCGTCGTCGGCCACCTGGGCGAGTTGAGCGAAGAGCTGCTCGCGACGTGTTCGGTCCATGACGAGGTAGCGCGAGTAGGTCGCCAGCAGCCCCAGCGCCTCGGCGGTCGAGTAGGTGTTGGACCACCGGTAGAGACGGACCTCGGGGGCGGCGAACAGGTCGCCGGCGACGACCTCGCTCCCCTGGGCCGACAGGGCCTCCCACAGGGCGCCGATGTCCGCGGACGCGCCGTCGATGACGCTCCTCAACTCCTCCGTGTCGTAGGCGTCGTCCCGGTCGTTCACGCCGCTGGCGAGGCGCCGGTCGCGCGTCAGCTCCATGAAGTCGTGGAAACTGCCCTCGGCGAGGGCCTCGTTGGTCAACAGCGCCAGGTGACCGCCCTCGTCGAGGACCTCGGCGGCCTTGCGCCAGCGGATCTCGGGGTCCACCCAGTGATAGGCGGTCGCCGAGACCACCAGGTCGAAGCGGCGCCCGCGGGGGTCCCACTCGTCGAAGGTCGCCACGTCGACGTCGAAACGACGTGAATCGAACTTCTCGAGCGCCACCCGGGCCAGTTCGGCCCCCGGCTCCACGGCGAGCACCGACCATCCCCGCGCCATCAGGGCCTCGGTGGCCACGCCCGGACCGCAACCGACCTCGAGGATGCGCGAGTGCGCGTCGAGGCCGGCCATCTCCCCGAGGTCCTCGAAGGCCTGGCTCGGGTAGCGCGGACGGAAGCGGTCGTAGTCGGCGGCCACCTCGTCGAAGGTCCGGCCCAGGGAGAGGTCGCGGGGAGCCATCCCTCGATTGTCCCAGCCCGACGGCGTCACCGCCAGGACCACAACGAAGGAACCGGGCCTCGCGGCCCGGTTCCAACGAACATCGCGTGCGCGACGAGCTACATCATCCCGCCCATGCCACCCATGCCGGCGTCGCCACCACCGGCGTGAGCCGGCTCGGGCTTGTCGGCCACGATGGCCTCGGTGGTGAGGAGCAGGGCGGCGATGGACGCCGCGTTCTGCAGCGCCGAGCGCGTGACCTTGGCCGGGTCGATGACACCGGCGGCCACGAGGTCCACCAGCTCACCGGTCGCGGCGTTGAGGCCCACGTTGCCCGTGGCGTCGGCGACTTCGCGGACCTTGACGGCGCCTTCGAAGCCGGCGTTGGAGGCGATGAGGCGCAGCGGCGCCTCGAGCGAGTTGGCCACGATGCGCGCACCAGTGGCCTCGTCACCCTCGAGCGTCGCGATGAGGGCGTCGACCGCGCCGCGGCTGCGCACCAGTGCGGTGCCACCACCGGCGACGATGCCCTCGTCGATCGCCGCACGGGTGGCGCTCAGGGCGTCCTCGATGCGGTGCTTCTTCTCCTTGAGCTCGACCTCGGTGGCGGCGCCGACCTTGACGACGGCCACGCCGCCGGCGAGCTTGGCGAGACGCTCCTGGAGCTTCTCGCGGTCCCAGTCGGAGTCGGTGTCCTCGATCTCGCGCTTGATCTGCGCCACGCGACCGGCGACCTCCTCGGGCGAGCCCGCTCCGTCGACGATGGTGGTGGCGTCCTTGGTGACCACGATGCGCCGCGCGCGACCCAACAGGTCCACGGTGGCCGAGTCGAGCTTCAGGCCGATCTCCTCGGAGATGACCGTGCCGCCCGTCAGGACCGCCATGTCCTGGAGCATCGCCTTGCGACGCTCACCGAAGCCCGGCGCCTTGACGGCGACGGAGGTGAAGGTGCCGCGGATCTTGTTGACGACCAGGGTCGCCAGCGCTTCGCCGTCGACGTCCTCGGCGATGATGAGCAGGGCGCGGCCCGACTGCATGACCTTCTCGAGCACGGGCACGAGGTCGTGCACGGCCGAGACCTTGGAGCTGGTGAACAAGATGAAGGCGTCCTCGAGCACCGCTTCCTGGCGCTCGGTGTCGGTCACGAAGTACGGCGAGAGGTATCCCTTGTCGAACTGCATTCCCTCGGTGAGCTCGAGCTCGATGCCGAAGGTGTTGGACTCCTCGACCGTCACGGTGCCGTCCTTGCCCACCTTGTCGATGGCGTCGGCGATGACCTCGCCGATGGAGGCGTCGGCGGCCGAGATGGTCGCCACCTGGGCGATCTGGACCTTGTCGGAGACCTGCTGGCTCTGGGCGTGGATCGACTCGACGGCCGTCTTGACGGCCTTCTCGATGCCGCGCTTGAGGCCCGCGGGGTTCGCGCCGGCCGCGACGTTGCGCAGGCCTTCCTTGATGAGGGCCTGGGCCAGGACCGTCGCCGTCGTGGTGCCGTCACCGGCCACGTCGTTGGTCTTGGTCGCCACTTCCTTCACCAGCTGGGCGCCCATGTTCTCGAAGGGGTCTTCGAGCTCGATCTCGCGAGCGATGGACACACCGTCGTTGGTGATGGTCGGGGCGCCGAACTTCTTGCCGATGACCACGTTGCGGCCCTTGGGCCCCAGGGTCACCTTCACGGCGTCGGCGAGCTTGTCGACACCGGCTTCGAGGCCGCGGCGGGCCTCCTCGTCGAACTTGAGCAGCTTGGACATGTCGACCTACTTCGAAATCGTCGCGAGGACGTCACGGCTCGAGAGGATCAACAGGTCCTCACCGTCGACGCTGATCTCGGTTCCGCCGTACTTCGAGTAGACGACCGTGTCGCCCACGCTCACGCCCGTGGCGATCAGTTCCCCGGTCGACTCGGCACGACGGCCGGGTCCGACGGCGAGAACCTCACCCTGCTGGGGCTTCTCCTTGGCGGTGTCGGGGATCACGAGGCCCGACGCCGTCGTCGCCTCGGCGCTGTTGGGGCGCACGACGATACGGTCTTCTAGTGGGTGCAGTTTCATGGGACAGCCTCCTGTTTGGTTAGCACTCAAACGTTGTGACTGCCAATTTAGCAGACAGACGGGTCGAGTGCCAACGCCGGGGCGCGGCTCAGGGCGAGAGGCGCTCGCGGTGCCAGTTGTCCCCCGCGCGACGGTAGACGACCCGGTCATGGAGGCGGTCGACCCGGTGCTGCCAGAACTCGTAGTAGTCGGGGACCAGCAAGAACCCGCCCCAGTGGGCCGGGCGGGGCACGTCGAGCCCCTCGTAGAGGCTCTCCACCTGCGCCAGACGCTCCTCGAAGGCGGCGCGGCTCTCGAGGACCTCGCTCTGGGCGCTGGCGTGGGCGCCGAGCTGGTGTCCACGGGGTCTCGCAGCGAAGTAGGCGTCCGAGGCCGCGGCCGACATGTGGCGCACGGCGCCCTCGACGCGGACCTGGCGACCCAGGGGCTCGCAGTACCACAGGAGGGCGGCGTAGGGGTTCTCCTCGAGCTCGGCGCCCTTGCGCGACCGGTAGTTCGAGAACCATCCGAAGCCGTCCTCGCCCACGTGGCGCAACAGGATCATGCGCGCGCTGGGACGCGCCTGGGCGCTCGCGGTGACCAGCGCGATGGCCTCGGGCTCGCGCACCTCGGCCTTCGCCGCGTCGAACCAGCGGCGGAACTGGACGAGGGGGTCCTGGTCGGTGTCGGCGACGTCGAGGGGGATCCAGCGCTCGCTCACGACACCTCCGTCAATGACCAGTTCGGGCGCGCCGACAGGCCGAGGTCGCTCGGTCCCGACACCGCGAAGCGGTGCAGCCCGGCCGCGGCGATCATCGCGGCGTTGTCGGTGCACATCGCCAGGCTGGGCAGGTACGCGCCCACGCCGGCGTCGGCGGCGATCTCCCCGACCCCGCGCCGCAGCGCGGAATTGGCCGCCACCCCCCCGGCCAGGGCCAGGCCACGGACCTCGGGGTGCGTCTCGAGGGCGCGCCGCAGCTTGCGCAGCAACTGCTCGGCCACAGCGGCCTGGAAGGAGGCCGCCACGTCGGCCAGGGCGACCTCGGGATGCTTCTGGGTCGCGCGCACCACCGCGGTCTTGAGTCCCGAGAAGGAGAGGTCGAAGTCGTCGCCGGTCATCGAGACCGGCAGGTTCAGCGCGTCGGCGGCGCCGGAGACGGCCAATCGGTCGATCTCGGGCCCACCCGGGTAGGACAGCCCCAGCCAGCGCGCCACCTTGTCGTAGGCCTCGCCCGCCGCGTCGTCGATGGTCTCGCCCAACACCACGTGCTCGCCGGGCGCAAGCTGCAGGACGATCAGCGAGTGCCCTCCCGACACCAGCAGGGTCAGGAGCGGCCACTCGAGTTCGGGTCGCTCGAGCAGTGGCGCGAAGAGGTGGCCCTCGAGGTGGTTGACGCCGACGAAGGGCAGCTCCCAGGCCAGCGAGTAGGCCTTGGCGGCCGACAGGCCGATGAGCAGCGAGCCGATGAGTCCGGGGCCGCTGGTCACGGCCACGACGTCGATGGCCGGGGCGTGCGGGTCGAGCCCCGCCCCCTCGAGGGCGGCACGCACCACCGGCGCGATGGTCGTGAGGTGCGCACGACCGGCGAGTTCGGGCACCACGCCGCCGAAGGCGCGGTGCTGGTCGATGGATGACTCGATGACCGAGGAGTGCACGTGCCACGAGGAGTCCACCACCGCCGCGGCGGTGTCGTCGCAACTCGTCTCGATCGCCAGGGCCAGGGACATGCTGCCAGCCTAGAGAGGGTGCGGCGCCTGGTCGACCGAGTCCTGGCGGCGCGCGACGATGTCCGCCCAGAGGATCAGGGCGTCCTCGTGGGTGCGCTCGTAGTAGTTCTTGCGCACGCCCACCGGCGCGAAGCCGTAGCGGTAGTACAGCGCCAGGGCGCGCTCGTTGGACACCGCCACCTCCAAGGTGGCGCGGGCCACCCCGCGACGCATCGCCTCGTCCCAGGCCTCGTCCAGCAGGGCCGTGGCGATGCCCCGCCCCTCGTGGCCGGGTCGGGTGCCGATGGTGTTGATGTGCAGCTCGTCCTTCAGGACGAACATCAGCCCCAGGTAGCCGACGACGACCCCGCCCTCCTCGGCCACGGTGTAGCGGCGGTTGTCGAGGTTGGTGATCTCCTCGAGCAGCATCGACTTGGTCCAGGGTTCGGGGAACTGCGCCGTCTCGATGGCCAGGAGATCGCGCACGTCGCGCTTCTCGGCGAGACGGATGCGCCAGGTCACGATCGTTGGCGCGTGGTGAAGTTGGCCACGGCGTCGGCCTCGCGCAGGTAGAGCGCCTCGACCCGGGCGATGGGCTCGCGGCGCGCGCCCAGTTCGAGGGCCGCCGCGACGGAGGGCACCATCTGCTCCTCGATGACGGCGTTGGGCACCACGGAGAGGTCGCCCCGGTATCTCGCCGCGCCGTCCCCGGTGAACGTCACCGCGGCGCCGTTGGTGGCCCACTCGATGGCCACGGCCCGCGGCGTCGCCACCTCGGCCTCGCCCAGCGCCGTCACCTCGTCGTCGAGTCGGAAGCGCTGGGTGAAGACCTCGCTGCGACGCGCGTCCACCACGCTCACCAGGGTGCCGCGCACGCCACCGGCGTGGGCGCCCCGGGCCAGCAGCTCCAGCGAGGTGACCCCCACCAGGGCGCAGCCGGTGGCCTCGCTCAAGCCCAACGCCGTGGCCAGTCCGACGCGCAGCCCCGTGAACAGCCCCGGACCGCGGTCAACCACCACGCGGTCGAGGTCACGCACCCGCAGCCCCGCCTCCTTCAACAGGCGCGCGAGGGACGCGGTGAGCACCTCGGTGTGGTGACGGTCGTCGTCGACCACCCAGCCCACCTCGAAACCGTCGTCGGTGCGCAGCCCCAGCGCGCAGGCCGGGGTCGCGGTCTCCAGGGCCAGGATGTTCATGTCCGACTCCAACGGGTGAGGGCGGCCTGGCGAGCCGCGTCGATCGAGCCGCCCACGCGGAGGGTCCGCGCGTCACCGTCCTCGTCGGGGACGACGTCGAGCGTGAGCACCTCGCGCCCGAACACCGACGAGGCGAGGTCGCCCCACTCGACCAACGCGACCGCGGACTCCTCGACCAGCTCGCCCAGGTCCAGGTCCAGCACCTCACCCAGGCTCTCCACGCGGTAGACGTCGGCGTGGTGCAGGGTCTCGATGCCGAGGTCGTTGTGGGCCTCGTGCTGGCGCACCATGGTGAAGGTGGGACTGGTCACCCGCTCGACGACGCCCAGCGCGCGGGCCACCCCCTTGACGAAGGTCGTCTTGCCGGCTCCCAGGGGACCGGCGAGCAGGACCACGTCACCCGGGCGCAGCAGTGCGGCGAAGTCCTCGCCGGCGGCCTGCGTCGCGGCCTCGTCCACGCAGCGTCGTGAGAACATCACGCCACCAGCCCCCGCAGCACCGCCAGGTCCGCGCGCATCACCGTGACCACGTGCGGTCCCCCGCGCAGGGCGGCGGCCGGATGGTAGGTGGCGACACCGGGGACCCCGCCGTAGTGGCCGAGACGGCCGTGCGTGCGTGAGACACCCTCGGCGAAACCGAAGACCGCGCGCGCGGCCACGTTGCCCACCGCCAAGATCGCGCCGGGGTTCAACTGGGTCAGTTGTGCGTCGAGCCAGGGGCGACAGGTCGCCACCTCGCTGGCGCGCGGCGTGCGGTTCTGGGGCGGACGGCACTTGACCACGTTGGTGACGAAGTACTGGGATCGGGTCAGGCCCAGCTCCTCGGCGATCAGGCGCACCAGCAGCTGCCCGCTGCGTCCGACGAAGGGCTCACCACCCTCGTCCTCGCTGCGACCGGGCGCCTCGCCCACCACCACCAGGCCCGGCACCGAGGGCCCCGAGCCCACCACCACCCGATGGCGCGTGGCAGCCAGCCCACACGCCATGCAGTAGGGCAGTTCGGCGAGGTCGACCATCACTCGACGAGGATCCGCGGTACGCGCGCCCCGATGCCGCAGAGGATCTCCCAGGTGACCGTCGAGGCCCAGCGCGCCCAGTCGTCGGCGGTGACCGACTCGGCGCCGCTCGAGCCGAGCAGGACGACGTCGTCGCCCACCCGAACCTCGTCGTCGCCGCAGTTGACCACCAGCTGGTCCATGGTCACCATGCCGGCCAGCGGGTAGCGCATCTGATTGATCAGGACCTCGGCACCGGCGTCGAAGAGGCGCCGCGGATAGCCGTCGGCGTAGCCGAAGGGGACCGTGGCGATGTTGGACGCGACCTCGATCTCGCGACGGCGACCGTAGCTGGGTCGGTCCCCCTCGTGAGCGCGTCGCGTCGCCACCACCTGGGCGCGCAGCGAGAGCGCCGGACGCAGGTGCATCCCGCGGGCGGCCAGTTCCTCGCCCAGCCAGGGCGAGGGGGCGTAGCCGTAGAGCACCAGGCCAGGCCGGGCCAGCGTGGCGTAGGACTCGGGGTGCCCGAGCACGCCCGCGCTGTTGGCCAAGTGCACGCTCGGTGGGTCGATGCCGTTCTGACGAAGATCACGACGCACGCGGTTGAAGGTCTCGATCTGGCGGTTGGTGAAGGCCCGGTCCTCGGGCGAGTCACCATCGGCGACCGAGAAGTGCGTGAAGAGGCCCTCGAGCTCGATGGCCCCGCAGTCCCTCAATATCCGCGCCGCCCGCAGCGCCTCGGCCGGCGCGACGCCCTGACGCAGCATGCCGGTGTCGACCTTGAGGTGCACGCGGTGCGTCCCGCCCAGGGTCGCGGCCACGTCGGCGGCCGCGCGCGCGCCCTCGAGTGAACCGACCGTCAAGGTGAGGTCCGCGGCGAGCGCCGCGGCGATCGTGTCGGCGGGGATCTCCGACAGCAGGAGAATGGGCGCCGTGATACCCGCCTCGCGCAGCTCGATGCCCTCGTCGATGATGGCCACGGCCAGGGAGTCGGCCCCTCCCTCGATCATCGCGGTGGCGGCCAGGATGGCCCCGTGTCCGTAGCCGTTGGCCTTCACCACGGCGCAGACCTGGGTCGGACCGAGCAGTTCGCGGACCACGGCGATGTTGTGCGCCAGGGCGGAACGCGAGATCTCCGCCCACGCGGGACGGTGCACTCCCTCAACCGGCATCGTCCACCTCCGCCGAGGCGATGACGAAGGCGGTGGCGGTGCTCGCGGTGTGCGACAGCGACAGGTGCCACTGGTCGACGCCGCGCGACAGGGCGAGCCGCTGCGCCTCGTCGCTGAGGACCAGGTGCGGGGCGCCGCTGGCGGCGCGGCGCACCTCGATGCTGCGAAACGACGCGTCACCCAACCCCGATCCCAGGGCCTTCAAGACGGCCTCCTTGGCCGCGAAGCGCGCGGCCAAGCGTTCGGGCCGGCACGCGGCGTCGTCGCGTTCACGCTCGGTGAAGAGGCGCTCGACCAGCCGCGGGTGACGCTCGAGAGCCCGGGCGAAGCGCGCGACGTCGACCACGTCCACTCCCACCCCGACGGTCGACATCATTCCACCGTGACCGTCTTGGCGAGATTGCGCGGACGGTCCACGTTGCGTCCCAGCCCGCGCGCCAGGCTGTAGGCCAACAACTGCAGCGGCACGATGTCGATCATCGGCGTGAAGAGCGCCGGCGTGCGCGGCACGCGCAGCACGAAGTCGGCCACCGCGTCGATCTGCTCGTCGTCGTCGGCGGCCACCGCGATGACCGTCGCGCCGCGGGCCTTGACCTCGGCCACGTTCGAGAGGATCTTCTCGTGCATGGCGGCGTCGGTGGTCACCGCCACCACCACGACACCGGGCTCGATCAGCGCGAGGGGCCCGTGCTTGAGCTCGCCCGCCGCGTAGCCCTCGGCGTGCAGGTAGGTCAGCTCCTTGAGCTTGAGGGCCCCCTCGAGCGCCGTGGGGAATCCCACGTGACGGCCCAGGAAGAAGAAGTCGTGGGCGTCGAGCAACTGCGCGGCCACCGCGTTGACGTCGCCCTGGCGGGCCAGGACCGTCGCGATTCCGGCGCTCACCGCGTGCAGCCCCTCGAGCAGGGTCTCGATCTCCTCCGCGCTGAGGGTCCCGCGCAGTTGGGCCAGGCGCAGGGCCAGCAGCTCCAGGGCCGCCACCTGGGCCACGAAGGCCTTGGTCGAGGCCACCGACACCTCGAGCCCCGCGCGGGTGTAGATCACCGCGTCGGCCTCACGGGCCAGGGAGGAGTCGACGATGTTGGAGATGGCCACCACCCGCGCGCCGCGCCGCTGGGCCTCGCGCGTCGCCTGGATGGTGTCGATGGTCTCGCCGCTCTGGGAGACCCCGATGACCAGCGTGCCGATCTCCACGATCGGGTCGCGGTAGCGGTATTCGCTGGCGATGTCGACCTCGACGCTGAGCCGGGTCCACTTCTCGATGGCGTACTTGGCGACTTGGGCGGCGTGGTGCGAGGTGCCGCAGGCCACCAGCACCACGCGCTTGACCTCACGCAGCTCCTGGTCCGAGACGCGCAGCTCGTCGAAGACGATGGTGCCGTCGCGGCGCCGACGATCGAGCAGGGTCGAGCGCACCGCGTCGGGCTGCTCGGAGATCTCCTTGCTCATGAAATCGTCGAAGCCGCCCTTCTCGGCGGTCTCGAGGTCCCAGTCGATCTGGAGCTGACGAAGGCGCACGGGAGCGCCCTCGAGGTCCACCGCACGAAATCCCTCGGGGCCCAGGCGCACGACCTCGTCGTCGTTCACGGCGTAGAAGGCCGTGGCCCGGTCCAAGATCGCGGGCACGTCGCTGGCGAGGTAGCTCACGCCGGGGGCCGTGCCCACCACGAGCGGGGAGATGCGTCGCGCCGCGACGATCACGTCGGGCTCGGTGGCGTCCATCACCGCGATCGCGAAGGCGCCGCGCACGCGCAACAGCGCGTGGCGCACCGCGTCGAGCAGCTCCAAGCCCTTGCCGCGAAGTTCCTCGATGAGGTGGGCCACCACCTCGGAGTCGGTCACCGAGGTGAAGAGATGGCCGCGCGCGAGAAGCTCCTCACGCAGCTCGACGTGGTTCTCGATGATCCCGTTGTGGATGATGGCCACGTGGCCCGAGCAGTCGAGGTGCGGGTGGGCGTTGACCGCCTCGGGGGCCCCGTGGGTCGCCCAGCGCGTGTGGCCGATGCCCGAACGGTATCCCTGGGGGGCGTGCTCGCACTCCTCGCGCAGCGCGTTCACCGACTCGGTGCCGACCGCGGTGCGGGCCCGCCAGGTGTGGCCGGCGCGCACCAGCGCGATACCAGCGGAGTCGTAACCGCGGTACTCGAGACGCTGTAGGCCCTGCAGCAGCGTGGGGAGGGTCTCGGAGGATCCAACGACCCCAATGATGCCGCACATGGTCTCAGTCTACCCGGGGCGGTTTTTTCGCTCAGCGAGCGAAGTGCGCGCGCAGCCGTCGGGCGAAGCTCGTCACGAAGGACTCGTCGAGGGCCTCGACCATCACACGGACCAGCGGCTCGGTGCCCGAGGGGCGGATGAGCAGGCGCACCTCGCCGTCGCCCACGTTCATGAGCTCGCACTCCTCCTCGAACATCTCGCGCACGGCGAAGTCGTCGTAGTCGCCGGCGGCGATGTTGATGAGGTCCTGGGGCACGCGCTGCCACGCGACGTCGCACTGGGCCGCCAGGGGTCCGCCGCGCGCGACCATGTCGGCCACCAGCAGACCCGTCAGGAGACCGTCGCCGGTGGGGCTCAGGTGGCGGAAGATGAGGTGACCCGACTGCTCGGCGCCGAAGTTCCAGTTGCGCTCCTCGAGGGCGGCCAGGATGTTGCGGTCCCCCACGTCGGTCTCGATGATCTCCACGCCCTGCTCGCCCAGGGCGCGGTGCACCCCGAGGTTGCTCATGACGGTCACGACGAGGCCGCCGTCCTCCCCTCGCGCGTGACGGTCCAGGGAGAAGAGCACGGCGAG
>CAIORQ010000033.1 GCA_903860745.1 uncultured Actinomycetes bacterium
CCTCGCCCTGGATCTCCGAGTAGTGAACAAAGACGTCCGGCTGGCCATCGACAGCGATGAAGCCCCAACCCTTCTCGTCATTGAACCACTTAACGGTTCCTACAGCCACTGTGGGCCTCCTTGTTTCTTTGGCGAACAGGCACCAGCCCGTCGCCGGAGGGAACCACAACGGCAACCTCAGCGCTAACGATACAGGCTCCAGAGCGCCCCAACAAATAAATTTTCAGGCGCGGCGGATCCGGGTGCCCTCGGGAGAGTCCTCGACGATCCATCCCCGCGCCACCAACTCGTCGCGCAGACGGTCCGCTTCGGCCCACCGCGACTCGCTACGTGCCTGATCACGAGCCACTACGAGCGCACGGACCTCGGCGTCGTGCTCCTCGACCCCACCGTCCACACTGAGGCCCAGGGCCGCGAAGAGGACCGTGACGCACAGCGCCAACTCGGCCGCTCGTCCCTCGTGCTTCGCGTCGGCCAGGGCGTTGGCCGCACTCACGGCGTCGAAGAGCTCGGCCACCGCCAGCGGCGTGTTGAGGTCCTCGTCGAGGAAGGCGCACACGCGCTCGTAGAGTTGGGCGGCCTCGCCCGCGAAGTGGTAGTCGCCGCCCTTGACGAGCTTCTCGCCCCCGAGGACGGGCAGGTCGAAACGCCGCGCCAGGGTGTCGAGCCGCGCCAGGGCCCGCTCGGCGTCGGCGATGGTGACCCGCGACACCTCGATGGGCGATCGGTAGTGCGAGCGGATCACCAAGAGCCGGTAGGCGCGCGCGTCGGTGCGCGCGAGCAGGTCGGTCAGCGAGGTGAAGTTCCCCAGCGACTTGGACATCTTCTCGTTGTCCACCATGACGAAGCCGTTGTGGCCCCAGTGCTGCGCGAAGGGCCGGTGCGCGGCGACGGCCTGGGCGCGCTCGTTCTCGTGGTGGGGGAACTTCAGGTCGAACCCGCCGCAGTGCAGGTCGAAGCCGTCGCCGAGCAGGTCCAGGGACATCACCACACACTCGGTGTGCCACCCGGGGCGCCCCTCACCGAAGGAGGCGGGCCACGAGGGCTCGTTGGGCTTGGCGAACTTCCACAGGGCGAAGTCCAGGGGACTGCGCTTCTCGTTGTTGGCCTCGACGCGCGCGCCCGCGCGCAAGGACTCGAGGGGCTGTCCGGCCAGCAGCCCGTAGTCCGCGACCCGCGAGGTGTCGAAGTAGAGCCCGTCGCTCGTCAGGTAGGCCACGTCGTCGGCGAGGAAGGATTCGATGAGCTCCACCATCGCCGCGACGTACTGCGTGGCGTGAGGGCTGTCGTCGGGGCGCGCCACGCCGATGGCCGCCATCGCCGACCACCACTCGTCCTCGTAGGTCCGCGCGACCGCCTCTTCGCTGGTCCCCTCGCGCAGGGCGAGGTTGATGATCTTGTCGTCGATGTCGGTGATGTTCGAGACGAAGCGCACCTCGAGGCCGCGGAAGGTGAACCAGCGCCTCGCCACGTCCCAGACCAGGGTGAAGCGACCGTGGCCCAGGTGGGGCAGACCGTAGACCGTGGGACCACAGACGTACATGGACAGGCGACCCGGATCGCGCATTGGCAGGTCACGGATCTCACCGTGGACGGTGTCGTAGAGGCGTAGCACGTGTCCAAACTACGCCACCGCCACCTCGCCCTTGCCCGAGGGTGGTGGTCGCCCCGGGACCCCCGGGGTCCAGGGCCTAAACTCACTACACCATGAGCGACGACCTCCGACCACGCAGCGTTCCCGAGAAGCCGTCCGTCGAGGGCCTCGAAGCGGCCTGGATCGGACGCTGGGACGACGAGGGCATCTACCGCTTCGACCGGACGGCGACGCGCGCGCAGGTGTTTTCGATCGACACCCCCCCGCCGACGGTCTCGGGCTCACTGCACATCGGTCACGTCTTCAGCTACACCCACCCGGACCTCATCGCGCGCTACCAGCGCATGACCGGCAAGCAGGTCTTCTATCCGATGGGGTGGGACGACAACGGCCTGCCCACCGAACGTCGCGTCGAGAACTACTTCGGCGTCCGCTGCGACCCCTCGCTCCCCTACGACCCCGACTTCGTGGCCCCCGACGCGCCCGGGGAGCAGAAGGTCTCGATCTCGCGCAAGAACTTCGTCGAGCTCTGCCACCGCCTCACCGCCACCGACGAGGAGGCCTTCAAGAACCTCTGGCGACACCTGGGCGTGAGCATCGACTGGACCCTGGAGTACTCGACCATCTCCGCGCACGCGCAAGAGGTCTCCCAACGCGCCTTCCTGGCCATGCTCGAACGCGGCGAGGTCTACTCCTCGGAGGCCCCCACGCTCTGGGACGTGGACTTCCGCACGGCGGTGTCCCAGGCGGAGCTCGAGGACCGCGAGCGTCCGGGCAACTACCACCGGGTCGCCTTCGCCCGCGGCGATGGTCGAGGCAGCGTCGAGATCGAGACCACCCGCCCCGAGCTGCTGGCCAGTTGCGTGGCCCTGGTGGCCCACCCCGACGACGAGCGCTACCAGGCTCTCTTCGGCTCGACGGTGGTCACCCCGTTGTTCCACGTCGAGGTCCCCGTCGTCGCCCACGAGCTCGCCGACCCCCAGAAGGGTTCGGGCATCGCGATGATCTGCACCTTCGGCGACGTCACCGACGTCATCTGGTGGCGCGAGTTCTCACTGCCCACCCGAGCCCTGATCGGTCGTGACGGCCGTTTCCTGCCGGCCGACTTCGGTTCGGAGGGTTGGCCCAGCCGCGACCCCGAGGCCGCGCACCGCATCTACGCCCAGCTCGAGGGCCGCACGGTCAACCAGGTCCGCGCGACCGTGGTCGAGGCGCTGAGGGAGACCGGCGAGCTGATCGGCGAACTTCGCCCGATCACCCACCCGGTCAAGTTCTACGAGAAGGGCGAACGCCCCCTCGAGATCGTGACCTCGCGTCAGTGGTTCGTCTCGACCCTGGAGCACCGTGACGAGCTCCTGGCGCGTGGTGAACAGCTCAAGTGGCACCCGGACTTCATGAAGCACCGCTACAAGTCCTGGGTCGAGGGCCTCAACGTCGACTGGAACATCTCGCGCCAACGCTTCTTCGGCGTCCCCTTCCCCGTGTGGTACCGCCTCGACGCCAATGGCGTGGCGGACTTCGAGAATCCGGTGGTCGCCGAGCTCTCCTCGCTCCCGGTGGACCCCTCGAGCGACCCGGCCCCCGGCTGTGAAGAGTCCCAGCGCAACCAGCCCGGCGGCTTCATCGGCGACCCCGACGTCATGGACACCTGGGCGACGAGCTCGCTCTCACCCCAGATCGCCGGACACTGGGGCACCGAGCTCTTCGAGCGCGTCTTCCCGATGGACCTGCGACCCCAGGCCCACGAGATCATCCGCACCTGGTTGTTCTCCACGGTCGTGCGCAGCCACTTCGAGCACGACTCGCTGCCCTTCTCCGACGCACTGATCTCGGGCTGGGTCCTCGACCCCGACCGCAAGAAGATGAGCAAGTCGGTGGGCAACGTCGTCACCCCCCTGCCGCTGCTCGAACTGCACGGTGCCGACGCGCTGCGCTACTGGGCGGCATCGGGGAGACCGGGCACCGACACCGCGATCGACGAGGGACAGATGAAGATCGGACGTCGTCTGGCCATCAAGGTCCTCAACGTCTCGAAGTTCGTGCTGGGACGCCTCGAAGGCGCCGATCCGCTCAGCGCCGCCGACGCCACCGAGCCCATCGACCGGGACATGCTGGCCTCGCTGGCGGGGCTAATCGCCGAGGCGACCTCGGCCTTCGACAACTACGACTACGCGAGGGCCCTGGAGCGCACCGAGGCCTTCTTCTGGTCCTTCTGTGACGACTACGTCGAGCTGGCCAAGACCCGCGCCTACGGCGAGCCCGGCGACGCGGCCACCCGCTCGGCCCACGCGACGCTCACCTTGACGCTCTCGGCCTTGCAACGCCTCTTCGCGCCCTTCCTGCCCTTCGTCACCGAAGAGGTCTGGCGATGGTGGAACGACGGGTCGGTGCACCTGGCCGAGTGGCCGAGGGTCGCCGAGCTGGGTGACGCCCCTCGCGCCTCCGGGGTCTTCGCGGCGGTGGCCCAGGTGCTCGAAGCGGTGCGCCGCGAGAAGAGCACGCAGAAGGTCTCCCAGCGCAAGGGGGTCGCCGAATTGGTGGTCGCCGGTCCGGGCGAGTTGCTCGAGGCCGTTCAGATGGGCCAGCGCGACCTGATCGACGCCGGCGGGGTGCTGAGCATCCTCTACGAGGAGGCCCCCGAGCTCGAGGTGCACGCCACCCTCGTCGCCGAGGATTAGGCCACCACCACCTCACAGGCCTCGGGGGTGACCTCGTAGATGGCGTGCTGATCGAAGGCGCGCGCGAGCGAGCGCGAGAAGTCGCGAGAGCGCCCGAAGACCGCGAGTCCGCGCTCGGCCGGCCAGGCTCCCGTCGGGTCGCGCCCGATGGCCGCCAGGACGTCGAGGTCCCATCGGCGAGCCAGCTCGTCCAATTCCCGACGACGGCGCTCGTTGTCGGCGTCCTCGGGTGAGGAGTAGGCGTTGTCCGCGCTCACGACGTGGAAGGTCCCTCGGGTCGCGGCCAGCTGGCGAGCCTCGCGCCACTGCCCGCCCTCCTCGACGAGGACCTCGACGGGCGGGGACCGGTAGCTCGCCAGGAGTTCGGCGCTGAGGGGTCGACGAGGACGTGCGACGGACTGCGCGAAGGCCACCACGGCGCGGATGGTCGAGGACGTGCGGGGGCTCGCGGTGTGGTCGAAGGCGTGGTGGGTGAGCGGCAGCTCGACGTAGTAGACGGGCGCCAGGGCGCAGCGACGGAATCGATCGACGAAGTCACGCGCGACGTGCACGTCGACGAGGGTGTCGTTGCCGCCCTGGACGACCAGGAAGGGTGGCGACGGTCCCGTTGGCGAAGTCGGTGACGGCGCCCGCGAGACGCCA
>CAIORQ010000034.1 GCA_903860745.1 uncultured Actinomycetes bacterium
GGTTAAGTCCCAACGAGTGGTGTAAGAGTTCGTGGGCGTCGACGTTCGCCGTGCCAACCTCTTCGTGGTGAACTCTATGCCGCGGTGAGATCGATGGCAACCTCCTTAACGAGTGTGGCGTTGATCGCTGGTCTCGGATCCTCGAGCGACAGCTCGACAATGGCGGGTTGACTGAGTGATTCGATGGTCACGTAGCGCCTCGAGACGGCCCACTCGTCGTTCTGCTCAGCCAGCAGCGCGCCGACGAGGCGGATGACCGCCTGGCGGTTGGGGAAGATGCCGACCACGTCGGTGCGCCGGCGGATCTCCTTGTTGAGGCGCTCCTGAGGATTGTTGGACCGGATCTTCTTCCAGTGCTCGAAGGGGAACGGGGCAAAGGCCAAGATGTCGTCGGCCGCGTCGAGCAGGTAAGTCGCTTGGTCTAAGAACCCCGCCTGGGTGAGTCGACTCGTGACCTCGCCCAGTTTGGCCCAGGTGCTGTCACGGTCGGGCTGGTCGAAGATCGAGCGCACCAGCGTCGCGATCATCGGCCAGCTGGCCTTGGTGCACTTGGTGGCCAAGTTCGCCATGAAGTGGGTTCGACAACGTTGCCAGCTGGCCCCGCTGAGCACCTGCGCGATGGCGGCCTTGATGCCGCCGTGAGCGTCGGAGATGACCAGTTCGACACCACTGAGTCCGCGGGCCACGAGCGAGCGCAAGAACTCTGTCCAGGCGGCGCTGTCCTCGGTGGTGGCGATGTCAAAGCCAATGATCTCGCGCGTTCCCTCGTTGTTGACGGCGGTCGCGATGACCGCCGCGACGTTGACGACCCGACCACCCTCTCGAACCCGCTGGGTGAGGGCGTCAATCCACAGGTAGCGATATGGTCCCCGATCGAGAGGGCGTTCCTTGAACTGGGTGACGACGGTGTCGAGCTCTTTGGCCAGACGCGAGACCTCGGACTTGGACATGCCCTCGATGCCCATGGCCTTGACGAGGTCGTCGACGCGACGGGTCGAGACCCCCTCGACGTAGGCCTGGCAGATCACCGCCACCAGCGCCTGCTCGCAGCGTCGGCGCGGGTTGAGCAGCACCTCGGGGCTGTAGACCCCGCGGCGTAGTTTGGGCACGCTGAGTTCGATCGTGCCGACTCTCGTGTCCCAGGGCCGGGTCCGGTATCCGTTGCGCGAGTTCTCTCGCTCCGCAGTGCGCTCGCCGTAGCCAGCGTTGCACTGCATGGACGCCTGCGCGCTCATGATCGCCTCGGCGAAGGCCCCGAGCATGGACCTCGCCAGGTCGGTGTCGCCGTTGGCACCTTCCAAGTACTTGCTAAGCCAGGCGCCAGCGTCGATAGTGGTGGGGACGTTCATCGTGTTTCTCCTCAAGTTGTTGTGTCAGAACTGCATCTTGAGATTGACGCGATGAACGTCGTTTTTGGTGGATACCGTTTCAGCTCACGGGCTCGTACACCACTCGTCGGGACTCAACTGACGACTCCAAGAATCTTGTTAAGAAACGCGGAATTGTGACGAAGTTGGGCACGTGTTGTGACCCGCGCCGTAAACGCCTGGGCGCTCGTCGAAGACGGCCACCCGCTCATTGCGCCCCGGACGCGCAAGGTCGGTCCAGACCAGGCCTCACGACTCACCACCGTGATGCGCCAAGGTGACCATGTCGGACAAGGGTCATCTTGGTGTCACCCACGCGTCACCGCGTCCTTACGTCACGTTCGTAGAGTCGAAGTGCTCACGCGGCGCCGAGAGGACTCCTCCGCCACGCGAGCATCGACATCTCTGGGCAAGGAGCCACCCGGTTGGAGGCACGCACCACAACCCCCACCGCCGCCCACACCGAGGTCGCCCGGCCACCCGAACCCGTTGGCGCGAGCTCCGCCGTGGCCAACGACGTTGTCGACGTTGCGCTGGCCGAGCCCGAGGCTCGCCGTCGACCGCGGACGGTCCCGCTCGTCTTGGCCACCCAACTGGTCCTGATGTGCGCGTGGTCGAGCGTGCTGTTGCACGAGTGGAGCGAGAGCGTCGACTACGCGATGCGTGAGCAGGCCTGGTGGCTGATCGGCCACGGGAACCTCGACCCCTACACGACGCCATTGGGTCGACTCTTCCTGCACGACCACTTCGAACTGATCAACTGGCCGCTCGCCTTCTTCGGGAGGCTGTGGCCCTCGATGGCCTGGCCGCTGTGGTGGCAGAACATCTTCGTCGTGAGCGCCGAAGCGGCGGTGATCGCCATCGTGCGTCTCATGATGACCAAGAACTGGTGGCCGGCGGAATGGCGGCGCGAAGGGACCCTCATCGCGCTGGCCCTGGTGCTGGCCCTGTCGCCGTGGACGTGGTTCGCCGTCTCGAACGACTACCACTACCAGACCAGTGCGGCGATGGGCGTCGGCCTGTGGTTCCTCTACTTCGGTCTACGGCGCCGATGGGTCCTCGCCGCCGTGGCCGCGCTGGGCACGCTGGCCGTCGCCGACGTGGCGGGCACCTACGTCGCGGCCATGGCGCTGAGCCTGTTGATCCTGCCGAGACTGCGCTGGCGAGACCGGGGCTACAGCGCCGGCTTCGTGTTGGCGGGTCTGGCGTGGGGACCCGTCGTCGCCCACTTCCACGGCAGCGTGGGGTCCAACCTCCCGGTCCACTACGGCTACCTGCTCGACCAGGGCCAGGCGCACGCCAGCATGCTCGACGTGGGCCTGGGGATCCTCAAACACCCGGGTCTGGCCTTCTCGCACTGGTCGAAGTCGGCCGAGTCCTGGTGGGCCTACGACTCCTATTCGGGCTTCCTGGGCTTCTTCACCCCCTTCTCCATCCTGCCCGCGCTCTGCGCTCTCCAGACGGGACTGGCCGGCAAGGTCGGTCGTCTGGCGACCATCCCCTGGGAGACGCTCCCCGCGACCCTCCTGCTCACCCCCTGCGCCCTCCTGGTCTGGGCCCGCATCGGCTCACTCCTGAGGTCACGGCGTCGATACTGGTTCTTCCGCGTGGTTCCGGTGGTCCTCCTCACCAATTCCTTGGTCTGGGCCGCCATCTGGTTGCCCCAGGTGGCCGTCGACTACGCCCGAATGGCCGCGGGGACCTCGAGCACCCTCACCACCATCAGCCGCATCATCCAGCCCGACGACGAAGTGGTCTCGTCCTTCGGGATCATCGGCATGTTCGCCCAGCGTCGCTACCTCTACAAACTCAGCACCTCGCGGTCGACGACTCTGCACACCCCCTTCACCGACTACGTGGTCACGCCCTGGAGCGACATCGAGAACACGACGCCCGCCCAGAGCCTCGGTCTGGTCAGCGATCTCTTGAGGTCGCCCAACGCCTCACTCGTGGTGAACCACGACCAGGCGATCCTCGTCCAGTACCGCCGCCCGCCCGGCGCTTCGGTGTTCCCCGTCCAGGCCTGGGGCCAGTACCGGCCCATCGCCCTGTGGCTCTCCCAGGGGTCGGGCGAGAACACCTCGTGCACCGAGATCAGCCAGTACTGCCAGGTCTCCGACGGCGACAAGCTCGGCGTGCTCAACGACGGTCTGATCTGGAACATCGTGCCGGGCCTCTACAAGGTCACCCTCGACCTGCGGTCCTCGGCGAACGTCAACGTGCAGTTCTGGGACAACACCACCGACACCTTGTTGAACCAGTTGGAACTCACCCCGGTGCAACAGGACGTCCACCTCGACGTCGACGTCACCACCACCAAGAGGTTCAAACTCTTCACCGGCTGGGGACCCTTCAGCTTCCGTCAGATCCACCCGGGCAACGAGAACGACGCGATCGAGATCCGCATCGCCCAGACCTCGCCGGGCTGGGTGAAGGAGAGGACCATCCAACTCGAGCCGGCCGGGGCCAACTTCTGATCCGGTCCCCGCGTCGAAGGTCAGCCGAACCGGCCCGCGATGTAGTCGACGGTGCGAGGGTCGGCCGGGTCGTTGAACACCTTGTCGGTACGGTCGAACTCGATGAGTTCACCGGCGCGGTCCTCCCCCATCAGGAGGAAGGCGCAGTAGTCCGAGGTGCGTTGGGCTTGTTGCATGTTGTGGGTCACGATGGCGATGCTGGTGATCGCCTTGAGTGACATGAGCAGGTCCTCGATCTGCTGCGTCGCGATCGGGTCGAGTGCCGAGGTGGGCTCGTCCATCAGCAGGATGTCGGGCTCGACCGCCAGGGCCCGCGCGATGCACATTCGCTGCTGCTCACCGCCCGACAGGTCGGTGGCGGGCTGCTTGAGGCGGTCCTTCACGGCGTCCCAGAGGACCGCGGAGCGTAGTGACTGCTCGACGATGTCGTCGATCAGCGCCTTGCCACGGATGCCGTTGAAGACCAACCCCGAGGCCACGTTCTCGTAGATCGACTTGCCGGGGAACGGGTTCGGCCGCTGGAAGACCATGCCGATGCGACTGCGCAACAGCAGGGAGGGGATCGAGCCGTCGTAGATGTCCAGGCCGTCAAGGGTGATGCGTCCCGAGACCTTCGCGCCGTGGGTCAAGTCGTGCAGACGATTCAGCGAGCGCAGCAGGGTCGTCTTGCCCGAGCCCGAGGGACCGATCAGGGCGGTGACCCGGTTGCGCATCACGCCCATCGTCACGTCGCGCACCGCGCAGACCCCCGAGAAGTCGACGCGCACGTCGCGCAACTCCATCACCGCCGAAGTCGAGGACGATTCGGTGGATGATTCGAGTTCATCGATCGTCATCTGGGCACGCTTTCCGCAGGATGGGGGCCGACGACGCGCGTTTCCCGCCCCGTCACTTGCTGCGCTCCGCCCGGGCTAGGAGGGTCCGACCCACGATGTTGAAGAGCAGGACGATGGCGATCAGCACGAGGGCGATGGCCCAGCACTCGTCACGCTGTGAGGGATAGGGCGACTGCAGCAACTGGTACACGAAGGTCGTCATCGTGGTCTGTTGGCTGGTGGGCGACAAGGTGGCCACGTTGGTCATGCCGATGACGAAGAGCACCGGGGCGGTCTCGCCCGCGGCGCGCGCCAGCGCCAGGAAGACGCCGGTGAAGATACGCGCGCGCGCCTTGGGCAGGATGATGTGGAACATCACGCTGAAGCGGTTCAACCCGAGCGCGACGCCGGCCTCCACCAAGGTGTCGGGCACGGCTCGCAGGGCGTCCAAGCTCTGAATGGCGATCAGGGGGACCATGAGCATCGACAGGGCCACCGAGCCCATGATCCCCGAGTAGGCCAGTTTCAGGTGGAAGATGATGGCGTAGACGAAGAGACCGAAGAGGATGGACGGCAGTCCGATCACTGTCGAGAGGAGGACCTCCAACCACGACATGAAGCGGTTGCGGAACTCGAAGAGCGAGGCGGCGATGATGACGGCGAAGGGCACCGAGATCACCAGCGCCAGGCCCACCACGCTCAAGGTTCCCTGGAGGGGTGTCTTGATGCCACCGACGGCGTCGGGGTTCACCAAGTTGGGGATGGCCGCGTTCGCGGTGAAGAAGCGCCAGCCGATGAAGGGCATGCCCTTCTGGACGGCCAGGGAGAAGACCGAGAGCAGGGGGAGGATGCACACCGCGAGCAACAGCGTCGCCCCGGCGATGTACAGCCGTGAATAGGCCTGACGACGGGTCAATCCGTCGCGCGAGGTCCTTTGGATGAACGCCCGTCGCTCGTCGATCGGTACGACGGCGGCGCTACTACGTAGTGACATTCTCTTTGACCATTCGCCGAGCGATCAAGGAGATCGCGAAGATGAGCACGAGGAGGAAGACACCCAGGCAGTAGAGCTCCGAGGT
This sequence comes from uncultured Actinomycetes bacterium, assembly GCA_903860745.1. Lineage (GTDB taxonomy): Bacteria > Actinomycetota > Acidimicrobiia > Acidimicrobiales > RAAP-2 > RAAP-2. The sequence continues at coordinate 5,739 of CAIORQ010000034.1, forward strand.
CTCGGAACCGAAACCTCCGCCGAAGGCCGACACGATGGTGGACGCGAGGGTCGATCCCTCGGCGAGGAGTGAATTGGGGTAGTGGCTCAATTGGGTTCCACCGAGGACCGTGGCCAGGGCCACCGTCTCACCCATGGCCCGGGCCAGGGCGAAGGTGCAGGCGCCGATGATGCCGGTCCTGGAGGCGGGAAGGATGGTCTTGCGGATCACTTGGGCCTTGGTGGCCCCCAGGGCGTAGGAGCCCTCGAAGATGTCCTTGGGGAGTCCGTTGAAGACGTCAACGGTGACCGCGACGATGGTCGGCAGGACCATGACCGCGAGCACGATGGAGCCGACCAGGATGCCCGAACCACGCGGGATGCCGTTGAAGGGCCACGCGCCGTGAAAGGTCTTGGAGAGCCACGGTTCGGCGGTGTAGCTCGACCAGCGCACGAGGAAGGTGAGACCCCACACGCCGTAGATGATGGAGGGGATCACGGCCAGCATCCCGACGACCGTGATGACGGTGGTGCGCAGATAGTAGGGAAGGACGAAGGCGATCACGATGGACGCGGCGATGCCGAGGGGGATGGCGATGAGCAGGGCGAGGGCCGAGGTGACCAGGGTGCCGGCGACCAGCGGCCAGATACTGACGAGGTTCGGGAAGTTCCACAGGCTGTCGGTGAAGAACTTGAGCCCAGCGGTTTGAAAGCCCAGGAACGAGGACTGGATCACCTGGATGAAGAAGTACCCGAAGAAGAGCACCACGAAGACCGTGACGCTCTTCAGGATGCGGCGATACACCACTTCGGTGGTACCCGGGGAATAGACCCGGGTACCACCGTCGCGGTGTTCGTCAAGCGCAAGACCAGTCACCACGGATTCCTAACTGATCTCACGACCATTCAACTAGTTGGTCGCCGACAGGGCCGACACGCCACCGACGTTGATCGTGCCGATCACGGTCTGGTCGTGGGCCGACAGCGACGCGGGCAGCGGGATGTAGCCGTTGAGCGAAGCCAGCGACTGGCCAAAGCCCTTGGAGGCGTTGGTCACGTACTCCAGGAACTTCGCCTCGGCGATGGCCTGGTTCATGTTCGTCTGGTTCTTCAACACGACAGCCCAGCTGACACCCACGATGGGGTAACCCGAACCAGCGTCGGCCAGGGTGAAGTCAGCCAAGGAGTCGGCGCCGAAGTTCGAGCCGATCTTGGTGAAGGCCGCCTTGGCGTCCGCCGCGACCGACTTCGCGCTCAAGGTGATGGCCTTGCCGTTGTCGTTGATCTTGGCGGTGGGCAGCTTGTTGATCAGCGCGTACGAAGCCTCGACGTAGCCGATGGAGCCGTTGGTGGCGCTCACCGCGGTCGACAGCGCACCGGAGTTCGCGTTGCCGCTGGAGTTACCCATGTCGATGACCGACGGCCAGGCCGCGGAGTCCGCGGTGTGCAGGTAGTTCGAGAACATCCACGACGTGCCCGAGTCCAGCGTGCGCACCTCAGGGGTGATGGCCTCAGAGGCGAAGTCCGAGAGGCAGTGGTCCACGACCGGAGCCTTCTTGGTTCCGGTCTTCACCACGAGCTTCGGGTTGAGGGCCAGGATGGTCGCGTTGTTCCAGTTGGTGATCGTCGGCGACGGGTTGAAGATCCCCGCGAGCGCCGCGGCGCTCAGGATCACACCGTACTTGGTCGCGTCAGTCTGGCAGGTCGCCGCGTTGGCGCCGGTGAAGCTCGGCAGGTTGTAGATGATGCCGATGCCACCGACGGTGATCGGGATCTCGACGAAGTCCGAGATCGAGTAACTGGCGTTGTTCAACAGCGACGCGTCCGTAGGACTGGCCGCGGCGTCGAAGGTCAGGGGTACGTCGGTGAAGCCGATGTTCGACGCGTTGTCCGTGTTGCCGTAGGCCGAGTTGATCGCGGCCTCGCGACCCTTCAGCGAGTTGAGGCTGCTGTAGGCGTCGAACCACGAGGCGTTGTTGAGGTTCTGCGTGTACGCCGACTCGACCGCCGACACGAAGGGGTAGTCGAAGCTCGAACCGCCGAGCCAGACCTTCGTTCCGGTGTTCGCGGTCTTGATGACCTTCGAGTTGCTAGCGATCGTCGGAGCCGGTGCCTTGGCGAACGCCGGAGCTGCCCCAAGGAGCATCAACGCCGCAACTGAGGTCGTGATGACCGCAGAGGGCTTGATCATTTTCTTCATTTACTTTCCTCCTAGAAAGTGAATAGGTCCGCCCAAATTTCGCCGTTGACTCACGCCACTGCTTGTTCAAGCGGCCCAACCATAGGAAGCGAAGATGAATCCGGAGTGACGGGACTGATGCCCTCGAGAAACACTTTCGACGCCGCCAACTGCACATTCAACGAGATGACGAACCGCGTGAGCAACCCGTGACGCAGCGGTGTCCAGCACGTGGACAGCGGCGTCCTAATGCGAGCTACCACCAATGTGAGTTCGACCGCGACCCCGTGTCGGCGAAGGGATGACCGCTGAACGGGTCTCGCGGCCACCGGTCGCTGCGCGTCGACTCCCCACGCCATCTCCGTCGTTCTTGGCGACGGCCTCCGAGAGATCGATCTCGGCCCGGCCCTTTCGGCAAGGTACGTCCAGCCAGTGGCGTTGTTCCCGACGACCGGTCAGAGGTGACGGTGATCTTGGACACGACACGAGGACGAAAGTCGCTCAGTGTGGAATCAAGATGGCTCGACCCCACCCTTTGGACGCATATCAAGACCGCGCGCCAGCAGCGCCGCGATCTCCCCGGCGGGGACGGCGGGCGACCACAGGAAGCCCTGACCCAGCTCACAGCCGTTCTCACGCAACCAGTTGCGCTGTTGCGTCGTCTCGATTCCCTCGGCCAGTGTGGTCATGCCCAGGTTGTGACCCAGCGTCAAGATCGTCTTCAACAGGGCGTCGCGACGGCTCGCCTCCCCGATGGGGCTGACGAAGGTTTGGTCGACCTTGATGATGTCGGGCTGGAGCATGGCCAGGTAGGACAACGACGAATACCCCGTACCAAAGTCGTCCAGCGCGAAACGAATGCCCCGCGCCGACAGTGTCTCCATCACGGCCAGCGTCTCAGAGAGGTTGTGGAGCGTCACCCCCTCGGTGATCTCGATGACCAAGCGGTCGCTGGGGACCTCGTGGGCCGCGAGCAACTCCTCGATTGTGTGCGCGAGGGCGCCGTCATGGAATTGTCGCGCCGACAGGTTCACCGTGACGTAGGGAGCGGGCGAGCCATCGGCACCCTGGGGCCAGTGTCGAGCAGCGCGCAGCGAGTCGTCGAGAGCCAGCCGTCCGAGGTCGAGGATGAGGTCGCTCTGCTCGGCCAGGGGGATGAAGACCGATGGAGGGACCCAACCTCTGTTCGGGTGCCACCAGCGCATCAGCGCTTCGAAGCCGACGATCGTGGTGGTCTCCAGGTCAACGAGGGGTTGGAAGTGCATGACCAGCTCGCCCGACTTGATCGCTTGGCGCAGCTCTTGTACGAGTGAGAAACGGCTGTCGACCTGTTGGCGCATGTCGGGGGTGAACACCGCGTAGTGGCCCTTGCCCTCGCGCTTGGCCTCGTAGAGGGCGACGTCGGCGTCCTGGATGATTTCGGTCTCGCTCACGGTCGGTGAATCGGTCACCACGACCCCGATGCTCGCGCGCTGTTCGATGCGCGAACCACCGATATCGAAGGGTTCCGCGATGGCGTCGAGGAGTCGCTGGGCAGCGTGATGGGCGTCCTCGGGCACCCCCAAACCTTCGGCGAGGTAGAGGAATTCGTCTCCGCCTAAGCGGCACAAGGTGTCGGTCTCTCGCCTGACGCGCTGGAGCCGCTGCGCGACCTCGACGAGGAGTTGGTCGCCGGCCACGTGACCCAGGGAATCGTTCACCTCCTTGAAGTCGTCGAGGTCCAGCAGTAGGACGCAGCACAACCCTCCCTCTCGGGTCGCGCGCGAGTGAGCGAGTCGAAGGCGGTCCTCGAAGAGAGCCCGATTCGCCAGACCCGTCAGGGAGTCGTGGAGCGCCTGGTCCGTGAGCTGCTCGTTGAGCAGTCGTTCCTCGGTCACGTCGCGTTCGGAGATGACGTTGTACAGGGGTAGACCGTCTGCGTCGCGGGCCAGCGAGCGGAAGATCTCCACGAAGATCACCCGCCCGTCCTTGCGCAGGTAGCGCTTGACGTAGCGCTCCTGGTCGACCTCGCCCCTCAAGATGCGCTGGAGGAGGTCCTCGCTGATGCCGACGTCCTCGGGGTGGGTGAAGCTGCTCGAGTCCTTGGCGAGCAGTTCCTCCCTCGGATAGCCGATCATGCGACAAAAGGCGTCGTTGACCGCGATGATCTTGTCCCCGAGATCGGTGAAGACCATCGGCGCGATGTTGTACTCGAAGGCCAGTCGGAAGCGGTCCTCGAGGAGTTCGAATTGCTGGACCGTCTCAACGAGGCGCCGTGATTGGCGGTTCATGCAGTCGATGAGCCAGTACAGGCGCAGGGAGACCACCAGGAAGACCGAGACCGAGATGAGGGTCAACACCACGACGTCCACCCGCGCGTGAGCGAGTTCGGCCCCCAAGAGCGTGGCCGGCGGCACGAGACCGCAGAGGACGACGTAGGGCATCTTCGAGAACTGCTCGCCGGGAACCAGCTCGAGCTCGGAGGGGCGCTGGGTCATCGAGGGGTGCAACGCGGTCGCGCCGAAGAGGGCGTACTGCAACAGGTAGGCGGAGTTGACGACGTTGCCCGGGGTATAGGAGTTGTGAAGGGTCAAGACGTCGAAGGCGAAGTCGGCGACCAGGGTGGCCGTCAACGCCGCGGCCAGGAGCCTCTGGAAGGTGAGGCGGATACTGCCGAACACCAGAGCGCGCACCACCAGGAACACGAGTGCGATGTCCATCATCGGGTAGGCGACGTTGACCACTTTGCCGAAGGTCGAGACCGTCGTGTCGTGGATGTAGGGCTGCATCAAGAACAGCCAGGCGAGGGCCGAGAGCCCCAGCGCCACGATGATCGCGTCGGCGTTGTCCTCGCGCCACGAGTGGGACCGCGGCCCGTGGGTCAGACGCAGGACGGCCGCGAAGAAGAAGGGGTAGCCCGATAGGTAGAGCGCGTCCGCGATCGACGGGAACGGAATGGTGTGCTGGACCACCTGGTAGTAGGTCGTGACGTCGTCGCCGAGGGTGAGGCAACCCACGGCGGCAGCCAGCAGGTACCAACCCACTCGGTCCTCGGGACGGTGCACCGCCACGCCCACCATGATCATGACGAAGGCGACGGCGCCGAAGAGCGAGTAGACCGTGTTCTGGTTCGTGACGGAACGCACGACGAAGTACTCCGCGACGAACACCGCGCTGAGGGTGAGCTCGATCTTCCAGGCGTTCATGCGAGTCATCGAATGTCGCCCAACCTCGCCTCTGACGGCCGGCGCAGAGTCCCGACGACTCACTATCAACCGTTGTGGCAAATCATAGTGGTCAACGGACTCGACGTCTTGGCAATCCCTGGAACGAGTGGTGTCTGGATCGGATGGCCACGAGCGAGGTGGCGTCCGTTCATGCACTCGGAGTCGCCACTCAACTCACGACACGAGGAGCATGACGGCGACGTAGACGACGAACCCGGTCACGATGACGGCGCCCTGCCAGCGATGCAGGCCCCGACTGGCGAAGGCCAGGCCCAAGGTCAAGAGGGTCAGTCCCGCGTACCACCACGCCGTCAACCCGCCGGGCACCGATAGTCTCGCCAGACCCAGGAAGAGCCCGGGGACCAGCAGCCCGACCACCACGTTGAGGTTGTTGGAGTTGAGCGTCGTGCTCAGGGCCGCCGCACCACGGCCCGTCGCGGCGAGGTGGATCCCCGCGACGGCGTTCGGCAGGCTGGTCACGGCCGCGAGAACCAGAGCACCGATGACCGCGTCGGGCACGTCGAAGTGGTGCCCGAGTGACGTGGCGCCGTGCTCCATCGCCACACTGGCGGCGACCACCACGACCAGGGACAGCCCCGCGGTCAGGAAGTCCCCGCCGCGCGCCCGCCGAGGACGGATCGCCTCGTCGAGCTCCGCCTCTTCCTCGGCCACCGCCAACACCAACCAATCCCGTGCTCGAGGAGATAGGGGCAGGGAGAGAAGGCGCTGACGGCGCAGGCCCAGGACCACGAAGTAGGGCACCAGCACGACGGCGGCCAACGCGAGACACAGCGCCACGGGAAGCGACTGGCTCACCGCGGCGAGGGAACACGCCGCGATCCACAGTCCCACGACTCCGCCGAGCAGCACCACCCGGCGGTGCAGGGTCACGAAACCGGCCACCAGGGAACCGAGACCGAGCAGGGCGGCCAGGTTGAAGACGTTCGATCCGATCACCACACCCGCTCCGATGGTGCGCTGGTGCTGGGACAGGGCGGTCACCGACGAGGTGATCTCCGGCGCGTCAGCCGCGAGGGCGGCCAGTACGCCCAGCAGCCCCTCGGTGAGACCGAAGCGCTCGCCGATACGTTCGAGGCGGGTCACGAGTAACCAACTCGTCAGGAGGCTGACCACGGTACCGATCGCGAACTCGCACATCGCCATGGTCATCTGCGCACGCTCCACCCCGAGGTCTTCGTGCCGACCAGTCTTCCCGGCTCACCAGTACAACCCCACCATCTCAACACATGGCGGACACTGCCGCGCGCGATTGATGGACGTGACGGCTCAGCGAAACGCCGAGAAGCCCGTCAGGGCCTGGCCGATGGAGAGCTGGTGCACCTCGCTGGTCCCCTCGTAGGTGAGGACGGATTCGAGGTTGTTGGCGTGACGCAGCGGCGGGTAGTCCGTCGTGATGCCCGCTCCGCCCATGATGGTGCGACAGGTGCGGGCGATCTCGATGGCCTCGCGCACGTTGTTGAGCTTGCCGAGACTGACCTGCGCCGGGCTCAGGGTGCCCGCGTCCTTGCGACGTCCCAGGTGCAGTGCCAACAACAGACCCTTGTAGTACTCGAGGGCCATGTCGGTGAGCTTGGCCTGGGTGAGCTGGAAGGCGGCGATGGGCCGGTCGAACTGCACGCGCTCGACCGAGTAGTCGAGCGCGCTCTGGAGGCTGTCGCGCGCCGCACCCATCGCGCCGAAGACGATGCCGAAGCGCGCCTCGTTGAGACAACGCAGCGGTCCCGCCAAGCCCGCGGCCTCGGGCAACAGGGCACTGGCAGGCAGGCGCACGTCCTCGAGGGCCAGCTCCGAGGTCGTCGAGGCGCGCAGCGAGAGCTTGTGGTGGATGTCGGTGGCGCTGAAACCGGGGGTGCCCCGCTCGACCAGGAAGCCGCGGATCCCGTCCTCGGTCTGCGCCCAGACGGTGGCCACGTCGGCCACCGACCCGTTGGTGATCCACATCTTGGATCCGTTGAGGACCCAGTCGGCGCCGTCGCGCACCGCGCGCGTGCGCATGCCCGCCGGGTTCGATCCGAAGTCCGGCTCGGTGAGGCCGAAGCAGCCGAGGGCATCGCCCGCGGCCAGGCGCGGCAGCCAGTGCTGCTTCTGTTCCTCGGACCCGTAACGCCAGATGGAGAACATCGAGAGCGAACCCTGCACCGAGACGAAGCTGCGCAGTCCGCTGTCACCGGCCTCGAGCTCCAGGCAGGCCAGTCCGTAACTGACGGCGTTGGTGCCGGCGCAGCCGTATCCCTCGAGGTGCATACCCAGCAGACCCAACGCGCCGAGCTCGGTGGCGAGCTCCTTGGGCGAGATGCCCTCCTCGAACCACGCCGCGATGTGTGGCCGCACCTCCTTGGCCACGAAGTCCCTCGTGGCCTTCTGAATCATCAGTTCCTCGTCGCTGAGCAGCGAATCGAAGTCCAGTAGTTCGGTCACGTCGCTGAGTGCCATGTCGTTCTCTCTCCTCGTTGAGTAATCTCGACGCGGGCGCTCCTAGGCGCCCGCGGGCCTCGGTAGTGATCGCTCGCACCTCCGGGGTCCCAACGCCCAGCCTAAGACGCATTGCGGGCGCCGCCCAGCCGAGCCCGAGCACGAGGTCAAAGTGCGCCAAGACCCTCCGCCGTCGACCTGGACTCACGCCTTCGAGCAAGACGACTCCCCCGGAATCGTCACGGCATTCTGGCCCTCGGCGCCGGACGGTCTGAGAGTGGCTCACTCTCAGACCGTTCGACTGGGCGAGTGACGTCTGATCCGATTCGCGGCGCCATTGTGTACCTTGGAGTGCGATGCCCACGATGTCGAGACTCGAGCCCCTCGCGTGAACCCTTCGGGCGTCATCGCGGTCGTGGGAGCACTGGTCACCTTGGCGTCCTGGTGGCGTCGGCCCTCTCGCTCGACGAGGGTCCTCTGGCAGGGGGCCCTCGCCCTGGGTTCGTTCGGCGCCCTCTGGTTCGCCGGGGCCTCGGCCTTCGCACGCGAGGGCATGTCCAGCCTGCCCGTCCACATGGTGAGTCACATCATCGTCATGTTCCTCGTGCCCATCGGACTCATCTATTCGGGTGCGGCCCGCTCCTTCTGGTGGGTCCTCCCCGTCGTTGCACGACGCCGACTGCTGCGGTGGTGGTACCTGAACCGTCGCTGGCACGCGCCACGTGTGCTCGCCCATCCGCTCACGGCCGCCGTCGTCCTCAACGCGGTGATGGTGTTGGCCCACTCGCCTCGGGTCTTCGACGCCATCATGGAGCACGGGTGGTCGATGGACTGGATCATGGAGCCGACCTTCTTGTTGTCGGGCCTGTACTTCTTCCACTTCCTGGTGACCTCGCCGCCACGCGCCAACCGGGTGCGCCTGCGCTGGCAGTTGGCCATGGTCGTCGTGACCATGGCCGAGATGGTGGTCCTGGCGATGGCCATGTCGATCTTCACGCAGCACTCGTGGTACTCGGTCATGGACCCCATACCGGGCATGCCGGCGATGCCCGGCATGGGGATGCACGCCGCGACCCTCGCCCAGGCCTTCTCCGACCAGCAGTTGGCGGCGGCCATCTTGTGGATCTGTGGCGACTTCTGGGCCGTGCCCTGTCTGGTGGTCATCGTGCGGCGCGTCATCGCCCGCGAAGGCTCCCTCTTCGCCGCCCTCGACCGCAGCGTCGACCACCAGCCGAGCGGTGTCGCCTAGGCGGTCCTGTCGGTCCGGCCCCGCGGCCTCGAGACCACGGCGCCCGCCAGGTAGTAGCGCGAGGGTCTCTCACGCTCCCGGGAGATCCCGATGCGAGGAGATCGAAGTACCTCGCCGACGCCACCCGTCGAGTGAAAGCTCAGCCGGGAGTCGGCGCGACAACAATCCACACCGTCGTCGGCCCCGGTGACGCCGAGGAACCTCGTCAGGAGACCCGGACCGCGCAGGGAGGACGCGACGTCGACCCCTTCGACATCGGCCGACCGCAGCAAGACGGCGCCGGCCTGGCCGACGCGTCCGGTGACGACGTTCATGCACCAGTGCA
>CAIORQ010000035.1 GCA_903860745.1 uncultured Actinomycetes bacterium
GGTCGTCGCCGGTGTAAAAAGTAGTCGTAGTTGTCGTTTCTCACCGCACCATCCTCACACCCGCACCACACTCAGCGCATTCCAACGATTCACCTCACGCCAATTGTTCCAATTATCGATCACCATTGTCTGGAGTTTCCATGTTCCTTCCTGATGAAGTCCTCTCGAGCACGCAGGCTCGACTCCACCGGGTCATTGGTCAATTGCAGGGCATTGATCGAATGATCCTTGACCAGCGCGAATGTCGCGACATCGTGCGGCAAATCTCTGCGGCCAACAAGGCACTCGAGCAGGCCGCGTTCCAATTGGTGGCCGCGGGACTCACCTACTGCGTCGAAAACCCCGCCGAAGCTGAAGCCGGTGGTTACTCCGTGCAGTCAGTGCAAAAGATGTTCATGCAGTTGTCATAGGTCGACGCCAACGGGGACATGAACGCTGCGGCGCTGGCCGGCTCGCTCGAGGCGCGCGACTGAAGAATGGAGCCTGGGAGGAGATTCGAACTCCTGACCTGCGCATTACGAATGCGCTGCTCTACCGACTGAGCTACCCAGGCGCGAGTAGAAAGACTACCCGATTCGCGACCCCGTCTCACAGTCGCGACAGCGACAGCATCACGTCGGCCAGCAGCAGATCCTCGTCGATATTGGTCGACAGACGACCGTTGGTCTCCACCAGGAGATCCAGCGCCGCCATCGAGGACGACACGCGGTAGGCGGCGCGCGCGTCGGCCGACTCCCCCGGGTTCTCGAGTTCTACCAGGGCGGCCACCATCCGGTCGCGGTAGGCCGAGGTCAGCACGCTGAGTCCGAAACGCAACTCCTCGAGTCGAAACCGCCGTTCCTCGCGCTTGAACTGCGCCTCGATCTCCTTGCGGTTGCCCACCGAGCGCAGGCCCACGTCCTTGGCCTCGCGAGTACGCCGCGCCAGGTCCTCGGCGTGCATCGCCTCGAGGGGGGCCATCGCGGCGTCGATGGCCCCCGAGAGGTCCCCGGCGATGCGGGCGGCCTCCGAGGCCGTTCCTCTCAGTCGTTCGGGCACCGATCGCCAGGCGTCGAGGCGGGCGCCGAGCCCCGGATCGCGCATGAGGACGCGGGCGCGCGCGAGGTTGCCGCCGGCCGAGCGGGCCGCCGTGGCGGCCACGTCGGGGGCGGCGCCGTCGCGGCGCAGCACCTCTTCGAGTTGGGCCTCGCTCATCGCCTGGAAGCGGATCTCGACGCAGCGCGAGACGATCGTGTCCAGGGCCTCGGGAACGTCATCGGCGGTGAGGAGGAAGATCGTTCGCGAGGGTGGCTCCTCGAGTGACTTCAGCAACGCGGGCGCCGAGGGGGCCGCCCCCGACACGGTCAGGTCCACGTCGTTGATGATCATCACCTGGTATCCCAGGCCCAGGGGCCGGCGCCGCGACACCCGGTCGATCTCGCGCAGGTCGTCCACCCGCCAGGCGACCCCCGAACGCTCGGCCACGTGCACGTCGGGGTCGACGTGGTTGAGCACCTTGCGGCACGCCTCGCAGTGCCCGCAGCCCTTCGCCGGGCACTGCAGGGCCGCGGCGAAGGCCACCACGGCGTCCGCGACGTTGGAGCCGACGGGGCCGCTGAAGAGATAGGCGTGCACGGGACTCCGCGCGTGCTGGCGCAGGGCGGCGACCGCGCGGTCCTGACCGACGAGGGAGTCGAAGACGTCGCTCACCAGGGCAGGTCGTCCAGTCGCGCGTCGATGACGCCGGCGACCTCTTCGAAGGGGCCTCGCCCGTCCACGACGAACCAGTGCCCGGGGTCGCGCTCGGCCATCTCGAGGTAGCCCGCGCGCACCCGGTCGTGGAAGTGCGCGTCGGCCGATTCGAAACGGTCCTCGACGCGACGCGCACCGCGCGCCCGCGCCGTCTCGGGGTCGATGTCGATCAGCACCGTGAGGTCGGGCCGACAGGTGCCGATGGCGAGATCGGTGGCAGCCTCCAGGTCGGCCAGGTCGACGCCGCGCCCGTATCCCTGGTAGGCCAGCGTGGAGGCGTAGAAGCGGTCGGCCGCGACGCTGGTCCCCGCGGCCAACGCCGGTTCGATCACCGTGGCCACGTGGTGGGAACGGTCCGCCAACATCATCAGCGACTCGGTCACCGGGGTCATCGGCGTCGCGGCGTCGAGCAGCCAGCGTCGCAGTTCGGCGCCCAGGGCGCTGTCGCCGGGCTCGAAGACGAACTTCGCGGACCGCAGCTCGGCCACGCGGCGGGCCTGGGAACTCTTCCCGCAGCCGTCGATGCCCTCGAAGACGACGAAGCTGCCCCGGGTCACGGACGGTCTCGGCGGGCGGCCGCCGCCAAGGTGGCGTTGGCGCGCGCGCCCTTCGCCGTGGCCGCGCGCTTGGTCGCGCCCGAGGCCTTGGTGGGAGCCGCCTTCTTCGCGGTCTTGGTGGTGGCCGACTTCTTGGCGGCCGTCTTCTTCGCCACCGTCTTCTTCGCGGGGGCCTTGCGCGCGCGCGTCGAGGGCTCCGCGTAGCGCCGTTCGGCCAGGAGTTCACAGGCCCGGTCCAGGGTGAGCGACTCGGGCGTGTCACCGAGGCGCAGGGTCGCGTTGACCTCGCCGTCGGTCACGTAGAGGCCGAAGCGACCCGAGCGCACCGTGACGGGCCGCTTGGTCACGGGGTCCTCGCCGAGGTCCTTCAAGGGACCGGCGGCCGCGCGGCGGCCACGCGCCTTGGGCTGGGCCAGCAGGCCCAGGGCCCCCGCGAGGTCGATGGTGAAGATCTGGTCCTCGCTCTCGAGGGAGCGGGTCTCCTTGCCCCACGTGAGGTAGGGCCCGTAGCGACCGTTCTGGGCCATCACGGGTTCGCCGTCGGCGGGGTGCGGGCCGAGGTCGCGCGGCAGCGAGAGCAGGCGGAGCGCGTCGTCGAGGGTGATGGTCTCGGGCGACATCGACGAGAACAGGGAGGCCGTCTTGGGCTTCTCCTTCGGGTCGGCGGCCTCGCCGACCTGGACGTAGGGGCCGTAGCGGCCCGCCTTCAGGAAGATGGCCTGGCCGGCGTCGTCCACGCCGAGCTGGCGGTCGTTGCTCGGCGCCGCCAACAGGCTGAGCGCGTGTTGCACGCTCAAGGAATCCGGTTCGGTGGCCTCGGGGATCGAGACACGGTCCTCGCCGTGCACCAGGTACGGGCCGTAGCGGCCCGAGCGCACCGAGACCGTCAAACCGTCGGGCGCCACGCCGAGTTCGAGCGAGTTGATGGCCGCGAAGTCGAAGTCGTGCTGGACGTGGGTCATGTGCTCGAGGCCCAGACGCGCCAGTTCGGTGGGGGCACCAGGATCGCCGAAGTAGAACCTCTTCAGCCAGGGCTCGAGGTCCTCGCGGCCGTCGGCGATGTCGTCGAGCTGGTTCTCCATCTCCGCGGTGAACTGGTAGTCGACCAGGTCGGCGAAATAGGTCTGCAACAGGTTGACGACCGCGAAGGCGCGGAACGCCGGCACCAGGGACTTGCCCTTCTTCCAGACGTAGCCACGCCGGTCGATGGTCTTCATGACGCTGGCGTAGGTCGACGGCCGTCCGATCCCCAGGTCCTCGAGCTTCTTGATCAGCGTCGCCTCCGAGAAACGGTCCGGCGGCTGGGTGTCGTGTCTCTTGCTCGTCACCGAGGCGACCGCCACGTCGGCGCCCTCGGCGAGCGTCGGCAGGATCCGCTCCTGGTCGGCCAGTTCGGCCTCGGGGTCGTCGGTGCCCTCGACGTAGGCCCGGCGGAAACCCGGGAACTCGATGCGCAGCCCCGTCGCGGTCAGCCCGGCGCGCACGTCGCCCTCGAAACCCTCGATCGTGCCGAGGTCGGCCTGCAGGCGAACGCGATCCTGGGTGAGGCGCGCGTCGACCATCTGCGAGGCGATGGTCCGCTTCCAGACCAGGTCGTAGACGGCCAGTTCGTCGCCCCCCAACATCGACTGCGCCTCGTCCAGGGTGCGAAAGACCTCCCCGGCGGGCCGGATGGCCTCGTGGGCCTCCTGGGCGTTCTTCACCTTGCGGTCGTAGCGACGCGGGGCGTCGGCCACGTAGTCGTCGCCGAACATCGACGCGGCCATGGACCGCGCGGCCCGGATGGCCTCATCGGACAGCGTCGTCGAGTCGGTTCGCATGTAGGTGATCCAGCCCTGCTCGTAGAGGCGCTGGGCCGCGCGCATGGTGCGCTCGGGGTCGAAGCGCAACTTGCGACTGGCCTCGATCTGCAACGACGAGGTCATGAAGGGTGGCTGGGGGCGCTGGGTCCGCGGCGTGGAGGTGATGGAGGTCACGGTCACCGAACGTCCGGTCAGCGCGTCGGCGACGGCGCGCGCGCTGGCCTCACTGAGCACCTCGACGCTGGAGGTGGCGTCCAGGCGCCCCGCGGCGTCGAAGTTCTTGCCCGTCGCCAGCGACGCGCCGTTCAAGGTGTCGACCGTGGCCTCGAAGGTGGTCGCCGCGGCGAGCGTGGCGATGACGTCGAACCAGGTGGCCGAGGTGAAGGCCATGCGCTCGCGCTCGCGCTCGCAGACCAGTTTGATGGCCACCGACTGCACCCGCCCCGCCGATCGGGCCTTGTCCACCGCTCGCCACAGCACGGGCGAGACCTCGTAGCCCACCAGCCGGTCGAGGAAACGGCGCCCCTCCTGGGCGTCGACCAGGCGCAGGTCGAGGTCCCGCGTGTCGTTGACCGCCCGCTCGATGGCCGCCGGGGTGATCTCGTGGAAGACCATCCGCTTGACGGGCACCTTGGGCTTGAGGACCTCCTGGAGGTGCCAGGCGATGGCCTCGCCCTCGCGGTCCTCGTCGGTGGCGAGGTAGAGCTCGTCGACTTCCTTGAGCGCCGCCTTGAGCTCGGCCACGATCTTCTTGCGGTCGCTGGAGACGACGTAGAGGGGTTTGAAGTGGTCATCGACGTTGATGCCGAGGCGGGCCCACTTCTCCGACTTGACCGCGGGGGGGATGTCGGCGGCGCTCTGGGGCAGATCGCGAATGTGGCCGATCGAGGGCTTGACGATGTAGTCCGACCCGAGCATGCCCTGAATACGGGTCGCCTTCGCGACCGACTCCACGATCACCAGTGCTCGCGCCATCCTCACCACCTTTCTCTCGTCGAGGTCGTACACCAAGATAGACATCTCCGCGCATCGCGGCGGCGATGAGAGCGGGGACGCCTGGGAACGAGTATTTCTAACACCTGCCAACGGTCGCCGCCGCGACCAGGGGCGTCGCGGCTAATCGTCGCCGTGGGGCGCGGCCACGATCTCGTACTGGGGATTGAGGATGACGGCCTCGCGGCGCAGCGAGGTGACCGTGCCGCGCACCAGGAGTCGGGTGCCGCGCTCGATGCCGGGCACCATGGCGCGCCCCTGGAAGATCAGGGCGACCGAGCCGGTGTTGTCGGCGATCATGCAGCGCAGGTCACTGGTGCCGTTCTCACGGGTGATGGTCATGGCCCTCACCCGACCCGCGATCTCGACGAAGTTGCGCTCACGCAGGTCGCCGATGGGCGCCGCGCCGCCCCGGCGCTCGGCCAGCTTGACGTCGGCCTCCAGGTGAGTCTCCTCGCGCACGCCGCCGCGCACGACCTCGTCGGTCAAGGGCACTTCGGCCACGTCGCCCTCGGCCAGCCGACGTCGTGAGACGCGATAGGGGATGATGGTCGCGGCCGTGCGGGGGATCTGCATGACCGCGCCGGCCATGGAGTCGGCGGTGCGGTCGTGCAGCAGGCGCTGCAGGCGCGAGACGAAGCCACGGCGCGGGAGGATTACCATGCAAAAGACGTCGGGGTCGCGCACGACGTCGGCCACGAGCTCGAGCGCCGCGCGGTCCAGGCGGCGGTCCTCGCAGTCGACGATCTCGAGGTTGACCGACTCCGAGGCGGTGTTGGGCCGGCCCCACTTGTCCTCGAGCGAGCGCGTGACCATGGGGTCGATGTCGAAGTGGACCGCCCGCACCGAGTACGCGTTGAGCGTGTTGCAGTACTGAAGGGCGCGCTCGGTCGCCAGGTCGTAGTGGTCGACGAAGACGACCACACGGTTCGTGCGGATGTTCATCGGCGCCCCGCTGGCCGAGGACTCGAAGGCGTTGGTCTCGCGTTCGTACTGCTTGTGGAAGCGGATCAACGCCAGGTACATCAGCGGACCGACCACCGCGATGATCCAGGCGCCCTCGGCGAACTTGACGGTGATGAAGATCAGGACGACCAGTCCGGTCACCGCCGCGGAGAAGCCGTTGATGAAGACGCCGCGACGCCAGTGCTGGTCGCGCGAGCGCAGGTGGCGCGCCACCATGCCCAGACCCGCCATGGTGAAGCCGGTGAACACCCCGATGGCGTAGAGGGCGACCAGTGAGTTCACGTTGCCGTTGAAGGCGATGATCAAGAGGAGCGAGACCACCCCCAGGACGATGATGCCGTTGGAGAAGGCCAGGCGGTGCCCGCGCTTGGAGAGCTGACGCGGCAGGTACTTGTCGCCCGCCACGTAGTTGGCCAGGAAGGGGAAGCCGTTGAAGGAGGTGTTGCCACCGGTGTAGAGGATGAGCACCGTGGCGAACTGGACGAACTCGAAGAAGACGTGCCCCATCGCCGAGGTGCCGAAGACGGTCTTGACCTCCTGGGAGACCACCGTCGGCGTCCCCGAGAAGTAGGGGACCGCGTGGGTCCAGTGCGCCAGGAGCGCCGTGCCGATCAACAAGAATCCCAGCACGCTCGACATCACGATGAGCGTCTGGCGAGCGTGAACCGATTCGGGCCGCTTGAAGCTGGCCACGCCGTTGGAGATCGCCTCGAGGCCGGTCAACGAGGAGCCGCCGTTGGCGTAGGCGCGCAGCAGGGAGATGAAGGCCAGACCCATCAACATGCCCGAACCCCGGGTGCCGAACTTGTGGTCCACCAGCTGCGAGGCCGCGGGGATGGCGGCGGCGTGCAGGGTGCCGGCGAAGTACTTGTAGTAGCCGTAGATGATCGTCGAGCTCAATCCGAGGATGTACAAGTAGGTCGGCAGGGCGAAGTAGCTGCCGGCTTCGCGCAGACCACGCAGGTTGCCGAAGATCAAGATGAGCACGATGCCGATGGTGATCTTGAGGGCGTAGGGGGTCAGCGCCGGAATGGCGCTGGTCAGGGCGTCGGTGCCCGCCGAGCACTGGACGGCGACCGTCACCGTGTAGTCGATGAGCAGCGCCACCGCGGCGATCTGGGCGATCCGCGGTCCGAAGTTCTCACGCGCCACCACGTAGGCCCCGCCGGCCTGCGTGTAGTACTTGATCACGTCCCAGTAGGAGAGGGTGACGAAGAAGAGCACGCCGATGATCACGAACATGATCGGCACGACCAGCGCGAAGGCCGCGATGCCGATGAACGGCGTCATCTGGGTCAAGATCTCCTCGGTGCCGTAGGCCGAGGACGAGATGCAGTCCGGTGCCAGGACCCCCAGCGCGATGGCGCGTCCCAGTCGCTCGCCGCTCAACTGCTCCGAGACGTAGGGCCGCCCCAGCAGGATCCGCTTGAGCCGGTAGCCCAGGGACTCCGGATACACGGCCGCCACGTTGGCGTGGGAGGTTAGGACCGGGGAGTTCTTGGCGAGCTGCTTGTCGGCCTCTGACACGCAGACCACACTAGACCGGTGCCGTCGCGGGCATGAGTTGCGGCTCCTCTCGCGGGTGTGGTGAGATGGGCTCGTGCATATCGTCGTCGTCGGCTGTGGCCGTGTGGGCTCGCAGTTGTCGATGCAGTTGTCCGAGGAGGGGCACTCCGTCGTCGTCATCGACAAGAACCGCGACGCCTTCCGTCGGCTGGTCCACTTCAACGGCCGAACGATCCACGGCTCGGGATTCGATCGCGACGTCCTGTCCAAGGCCGAGGCCGGTCAGGCCGACGCCCTGGCCGCGGTGACCCGCGGGGACAACACCAACATCCTGTGCGCGCGCATCGGACGCGACAACTACGGCATCAAGAACATCGTGGCGCGCATCTACGACCCCCAGCGCGCGGGGATCTACATGAAGCTCGGCATCCCCACCGTGGCCACCTCCCTGTGGACCACCCAGCAGGTCAAGCGCTGGATCATCCCCGCCGACGACTCCGTGGAGTGGACCGACGGGACCGCGACCCTGCACCTGGTCGAGCGCATCCTGCCCGACCACCTGGCCGGGCGCGAGTTGCACCACTTCTCCCAGGGCGCCGACGTGCGCCTGGTGGGCCTCATCCGCGCGGGACGCGGACGCGTCGACATCGACGGGCTCTTCTCCCAGGAGGACGACGTCCTGGAGTTCCTCGTCACGCCCCAGGGTCTCGAGGACCTGCACGCCATGCTCGCGGAGCCCCAGTCATGAGGGTCGTCATCGCGGGCGGCGGATCGGTGGGCACGGCCATCGCCCTGGACCTGGTGGACCGCCACCACGACGTCACCTTGATGGAACACGTGACCGAGACCGCGGAGAAGTTGCGCGGGACGCTGCACGGCGTCAACGTGGTCAACGCGGACGCCTGCGAGTACTCCTCGCTCTCGGCCGTGGACCTGCGCGACGCCGACGTCATCATCGCGGCCACGGGCGACGACGAGGACAACCTCGTGGTGAGCTGGCTGGCCAAGCAGGAGTTCGGCGTGCCGCGGGTCATCGCGCGCATCAACAACTCCAAGAACGAGTGGCTGTTCCGCGAGACCTGGGGGGTCGACGTGGCGGTGTCGACGCCCGCGCTCATCACCTCCCTCGTCGACGAGGCCGTGGAGGTCGGCTCCATCATCAACCTCATGGATCTGGCGCACGGGCGCATGCACCTCTGCGAGATCACCCTGGCCTCCGACGCCCCCGCCGTGGCCTACGGGCGCACCCTGGACGAGTTGCGACTCCCCGACAGCGTGCGGGTGGTGGCCGTCGTGCGCAACGACCTGCCCATGGTCCCCTCGGAGACCACACGCTTCCTCGAGCACGACCACGTGATCTTGATCACCCGCGGCGACGTGCGCGACGCCTGCGGGGCCGCCTTCATCGGCTAGCCCGTCCATTCGGCCCCCCGCGACCTAACATGAGCAGGTGCGTGCCGCCTTCTTCGACCTGGACAAGACCGTCATCGCCAAGGCGTCGATGGTCGCCCTGGGGCCGGAGTTCCACGCTCGCGGACTGCTACGGCGACGGACCCTGTTGCGCGGCGTGTTCCTGCAGATCCTCTTCCTGCGCTTCGGCGCCAGCGAGGAGCGGCTCGCCAAGATCCGTCGATCGGTGCTCAAGATCACCAAGGGCTGGGACCACGACGAGGTGCGCACGCTCGTCGCCGAGACCCTCAACGAGATCATGGAGCCCCTGATCTACTCCGAGGCGCTCGACCTGATCCGTCACCACCAGGAGGCCGGCGACGAGGTCTGGCTGGTCTCCACCTCACCGGCCGAGATCGTCGAGCCCTTCGCCGAGATCCTGGGCATCACCGGGGCCATCTCGTCGAAGGCCTGCATCGACGAGAACGGCAAGTTCACCGGCGAGATGGAGTTCTACGCCGTCGGCGAGAACAAGGCGGTCGCCATGCACGAGGTGGCCGCCGAGCGCGGCCTCGACCTGTCGGAGTCCTTCGCCTACTCCGACTCCGAGACCGACATCCCCATGCTGTTGGCCGTCGGGCACCCCTTCGCGGTGAACCCGGACCGCACCTTGACCAAGGTCGCCCACGAGCGGGAGTGGCCGATCCTGAGCTTCACCCACAAGGTGCGCGCCCACGACGGCCATCGTTCGCGCACGCCCTTCGTGGTGTCGGCAGCGGTCCTGGGCGTCTTGGCCCTGATCGGTCGCAGCCAGGCCCGGCGCTGACGCCTCCGGGGCCCCGGGGCTACAGCGTGAGGAGGTCTCGGGCGCCGGTGTCCGACGAGGGGTGGCGCAACTTGCTCATCGCGCGCGCCTCGATCTGACGGATGCGCTCACGGGTGAGGTTCATCTCGGCGCCCACGTCCTCGAGGGTCCGGATCTCGCCGGCCCCGTCCAGGCCGAAGCGCATGCGCAGGATCTTCTGCTCGCGCTCGTCGAGGGGTTGCAGCAGCTTCTCGATGGCGGCCGGCATCATCTTGACCGCGGCCACGTCGAAGGGGGACTCCGCCGAGCGGTCCTCGACCACGTCGCCGAGTTCGGCGTCGCCGTCCTCGCGCAGGGGCTCGGACAGCGAGATGGGCTCGGAGCGGAAGCGCAGGGCCTCGATGAGCTTGTCCTCGGGCATCTCGCACTCGTCGCAGAGCTCCTTGATGGTCGGCGGCCGACCGAACTTGAGCTCCAGGCGCGACTGGGCCTTTTGCACGCGCGCGAGGGTGTCGCCGGCGTGCACCGGCAGGCGGATCGTGCGACCCGTGTTGGCGATGCCGCGGGTGATCGCCTGGCGGATCCACCAGGTGGCGTAGGTGGAGAACTTGAAGCCCTTGCGCCAGTCGAACTTCTCGACGGCGTGCATCAGGCCGAGGTTGCCCTCTTGGATGAGGTCCAGCAGGGGCAGACCCGAGGCCTGGTACTTCTTGGCGATGGAGACCACCAGGCGCAGGTTGGACTGGACGAAGTCACGTTCGGCCTGGTCACCACGGTGCACGGCGCGCTTGAGGGCCTGCTTGCGCGCGGGGGTGAGCTTGACCTTCTTGTCGTTCTCGGCCGACTCGAGCTCGGCGCGGGCCTCGCGGCCCTCCTCGATGGTCTGGGCCAGGTGGACCTCGTCATCCTTGGTCAGCAGGGTGTACTGCCCGATGTCCGAGAGGTAGAGGCGGACGAGGTCTTCATCGTCGCGATCGACGCGGTCCTTGGCCATGATGCTCCTTGCGTGGTGGGAATTCCGACAGCCCTAGTTATACGGTTGGGCGCAACCAGTGCCCATCTAGGCCCTCTGACCAAGACTTTCGGCGAAACCGGCCGCCTCGAGACGCTCGACGAGGGAACGCGCCGTCACGGACCAGGCCGGGTCCTCGATGCCGTCGGCGCCCGCGACGCTCGCCCCGACGGCCAGGACCTCCGCGACCACCACGTCCGAGCCGTGGGCCAGCAGCGCCCGTCGCCCGGGATCGCTCTCGGCCGCGTCGTAGTCGCGCAGCGTCACCAGCAAGCGTGGGCCGATCACCATGGACAGTGCGTACAGCGCCATCGCCCCCGACGCGTCCGCGTCCAGCGCCGCGGCGAGCAGGGACGAGACCAGTTCGTCGGGCCGTGGCCGGTCGTTACCGCGCATCTCCAGGGCCAGCGCGCCGAAGCGCCGCGCGGCCTCGTGCAGACGCACCACGAAGGCGTCACGCGTCACCCGGGGTGCACCCTCGCCCACCACGCGGTAGATCGCGTCGTAGACGCTCGCCAGGTGCTCCCCGGCGGGCCAGTCGCTCACGGGTTCTCCGGGCGGAAGGCGTTGGTGATCGGCATGCGCCGGTCGCGACCGAAGGCCTTCTTCGTGATGCGCACCCCGGGAGGCATCTGGCGACGCTTGTACTCACTGGCGTCCACCAGGCGGGTGATGCGCAGCACCAGCTGCACGTCGTGGCCGGCGTCGATCATCTCCTGGGCGGTGAAGTCCTCTTCGACGTAGAGCTCGAGCAGCGGGTCGAGCTGCTCGTAGGGGGGCAGGGACTGGTCGTCGCGCTGGTCGGGTCGCAGCTCCGCCGACGGCGCCTTGAGCAGGACCTCGACGGGAATCGGCTCGGGGTCTCCCTGGGCCAGGGCCACGGCGTTGCGGTAGCGGCAGAGCTCGTACACGAGGGTCTTGGGGACGTCCTTGATGACCGCGAAGCCGCCGGCGGAGTCGCCGTAGAGCGTCGAGTACCCCGTGGCCATCTCGGACTTGTTCCCGGTGGTCAGAACGATGGCCCCGGTCTGGTTCGACACCGCCATCAACAAGACGCCGCGGATGCGCGACTGGAGGTTCTCCTCGGTCAGTCCCTTCAGGTCCTCGCCGAGGGCGGCCTGCAGCATCGCCATCACCGTGGCGTGGGCCGGCTCGATCTCGATGGTGTCGATGTCGATGTCGAGGCGACGCGCCAACTCGTAGGCGTCGCTCACCGAGTGCTCCGACGAGTAGCGCGAGGGCATCGCGAAGCCGTGCACCGCGCGAGAGCCCACGGCGTCGGCGGCGATCGCCGCCACCAGTGAGGAGTCGATGCCGCCCGACAGTCCCAGGATGGCCGAGCGGAAACCGTTCTTGCGCAGGTAGTCGCGCGTCCCCATGACCAGGGCGTCGTAGATCTCGGCCACGTCACTCGTGGGTTCGGCGACGTGGTTGACGTGCGGTGAGAGGGCCGCGCGCTCGTCGCGGGCGTAGACCGTCTCCAGGACGGTCCCGGCCGACGAATGACGGGCCTCCACCTCGACCACGAGCAGCTCCTCGCCGAAGGCCGCGGCGCGGGCCACGACGTGACCCTGGGCGTCGACGACGACGCTCTGGCCGTCGAAGACCAGTTCGTCCTGGCCGCCGACCAGGTTGACGTAGGCGATGGGGCACCCGGTCTCGAGGGCCCGTTCGCGCAGCATGGACTCGCGGTCGTCGCGACGTCCGCGGGCGAAGGGCGAGGCGTTGGCCACCACCAGGAGGCTCGCACCGTTCGCGACCAGTTCAGCGGCCGGACCCTGCGCGGTCCAGACGTCCTCGCAGATCAACAGACCGACCGCGACCCCTTCGATGTTGACGATGGTCCCCTCGCCCAGTCCCGGGTGGAAGTAGCGCTGTTCGTCGAAGACGTCGTAATTGGGCAGGAGCCGCTTGGTGGCGATCGGGCCCACGCCGGTCGCCGACACCGCCACGAGGGCGTTGGCGATATGCGGCAGGGTCACGTGGCCCTGGTTCACCAGTCTGGTCACGTCACGCCCGTCGAGTGAGGGAGCCAGCACCACGCCGTCCCCCTCGGCCATGATCGTCCCCACCAGCATCGCCGGGAGGTTCTTGGCCTCCGCGAGTTCCTCGAGCGCGGAACGGGCCTCCTCGCAGAATCCCTCCTTGAGCAGGAGATCCTCTGGCGGGTAGCCCGTCAGGGCCAACTCGGGGGTGACCACCAGCGACGCACCCACGGCGCCAGCCTGCGTGCGCAGGCGCTGGAGGGTCTCGACGTTCTCGCCGAGCCCCCCGACGACCGAGTTCATCTGGGCCAAGGCGATTCGGATCACGGGCACGACCCGAGCCTACCGGTGGCGGCCCCGACGCCCCCGGGGACGAAGGTTCACACGCGGTTAACACAACCCGGGGTGGCGCCGTGTCGGCCTCCGCCAAACTGGAGTGTCGCGCGCACCACGCGCGGAAATTCGTAAGGAGCGAACATGGCGTATCAGGCTGAGTACATCTGGATCGACGGCACGGAGCCGACCCGCGAGCTGCGTTCCAAGACCAAGATCATCGCCGACGGCAAGAAGCCGCCGATCTGGGGCTTCGACGGATCGTCGACCAACCAGGCCACCGGCCACTTCTCTGACTGCGTGCTGCAGCCGGTGTGGACCTGCAAGGACCCGCTGCGCGGCCCCAAGGACATCCTGGTCCTGTGCGAGGTGCTCAACGCCGACTTCACCCCGCACCCGACGAACACCCGCCACCTGGCGGCCACGGCGGCCAAGAAGTACGCGAGCTTCGAGCCGATGTTCGGCATCGAGCAGGAGTACACCTTCTTCCAGGACGGTCGCCCCTACGGCTGGCCCGAGACCGGCTACCCGGCCCCGCAGGGTCCGTACTACTGCGGCGTGGGTGGATCGAAGATGCCCGGGCGCGACATCGTCGAGGCTCACACCCTGGCCTGCATCGAGGCCGGCATCGGCATCGAGGGCACCAACGCCGAGGTGATGATGGGCCAGTGGGAGTTCCAGCTGGGTGTCTTGGACACGCTGGCCATCGGGGACCAGATCTGGGTCGCGCGCTGGTTGCTGCAGCGCATCGCCGAGGAGTTCGACGTCGAGGTCTCCTTCGCGGCCAAGCCCGTCAAGGGTGACTGGAACGGCGCAGGTGCGCACACGAACTTCTCCACCAAGCAGATGCGCGCCGACGGCGGCTGGGACGCCATCATCGCGGGCTGCGAGGCTCTGGGCACCCGGGTCAACGAGCACATCGCCAACTACGGCGTGGGCATCGAGGACCGTCTGACCGGGGCGCACGAGACCGCGCACTACACCCAGTTCTCCTACGGCGTCTCTGACCGCGGCTCGTCGATCCGCATCCCCGGCGGCGTGGCCCGTGACAAGAAGGGCTACCTCGAGGACCGTCGCCCCAACGCCAACATGGACCCCTACGTGGTCGCGCGTCTGATGGTCGAGACCGTCTGTGGTGCGGCGGCCGCCAAGGCCCCGGCCCGCAAGGCCGTCGCCAAGAAGGCTCCGGCGAAGAAGGCCGTCGCCGCGAAGACTCCGGCGAAGAAGGTGGCCGCGAAGAAGGCTCCGGCGAAGAAGGCCGTCGCCGCGAAGTAGTGCCCCAGAAGAACGTCGAAAGACCCGCCGCCCCTGGGGTGGCGGGTCTTTCGTTTCCCGACTTTGGCCCCTCGTTCGGAAGGTGAGAGAATGTCCACCATGCAAAGCCAAGCCCAGTATGTCCTTCGCACCGTCGAAGAGCGCGGCGTGCGCTTCGTGCAACTCTGGTTCACCGACGTGCTCGGGCGCCACAAGGCCTTCCACGTCACGCCCGCCGAGCTCGAGGACGCCCTCGACCAGGGAATGACCTTCGACGGCTCCTCCATCGACGGCTTCTCGCGCACCAGTGAGGCTGACGTACTGGCCCGCCCCGACCTGACCACCTTCCAACTCCTGCCCTGGTACGGCGAGGGCGCGGGTATCGCTCGGGTCTTCTGCGACATCGTCAACATCGACGGCACGCCCTTCGCCGGCTGCCCACGCCAACAGTTGCGCCGCGTCTTGGGCGAGGCGAGGAGCCAGGGTTACAACTTCTACGTCGCTCCCGAGATCGAGTACTTCTACTTCTCGTCCCAGGCCGAGGCGGGACGCCCCGAACCGATCGACCAGGGGAGCTACTTCGACCTCACCACCGACGACGTGGCCAGCCAACTTCGCCGACGCACCGTCTTGACCCTGGAGGAGATGGGGATCGGCGTGGAGCACGCCCAGCACGAGGACGCACCGGGTCAGCACGAGATCGACCTGCGCTACACCGACGCCTTGACCATGGCCGACACCGTCATGTCGGTGCGTCACGTGATCAAGGAGCTGGCCCGTCAGGCGGGCGTCGTCGCGAGCTTCATGCCCAAGCCCCTCAAGGGAGCCCAGGGCTCGGGGATGCACACCCACCTCTCACTGTGGCGCGACGACAAGAACGCCTTCATCGGCGAGGGGCCCTACGGCCTCAGCGAGGTCGCGTGCAAGTTCCTGGCCGGGCTCTTGCACCACGCCCCCGAGATCACCGCCGTCACCAACCAGTGGGTCAACTCCTACAAACGCCTCATGCCCGGCGGCGAGGCGCCCGTGGGCGTCGAGTGGGCCCGCCACAACGCCGCGGCCCTGGTGCGGGTGCCCTCGGTCAAGCCGGCGCGCATCGATTCGACCCGCCTGGAGTACCGTTCGCCCGACCCCGCGGCGAACCCCTACCTCACCTTCGCGGTCATCCTGGCGGCGGGACTGCGCGGCGTCAACGGCGACTACGAGTTGCCGGCCGAGGGCGAGCGCGTGTCGGGCCTGCCCCAGTCCCTGGGAGAGGCGGTGGACCTCATGTCGCGCTCGGAACTGCTCCTCGAGACCATCGGTGAACACCAGGTCGAGTGGTTCTTGCGCAACAAGCGCGCCGAGTGGGACGCCTACCGCGCCCAGGTCACCCCCTTCGAACTCGAAAGGTACCTGCCCCTCCTGTGACCGACGTCGTCCTGTGCGTACCCTCGTGCGAAGGGCCCGTCCGCAAGGCCTTCGAGGTCACCGGCGTCACGCCGGTGGTCGCCGCCTCGGGACGGCTCAACGAGATCACCGCGCTGGAACCGGCCGACGGCTTCGCCGGGGCCGTCATCAACGCCTCCGCCTTCCCCTTCACGGAGGCGATGAGTCTGTGTCGCCAGCTGCGTAGCCGTGAACGCTCCAGCGGCCCGGTGATCCTCCTGCTCGACCACTACCAGCTCGACGACCTGACCTTCCGCGAGGACCTCTTCGACGACTTCGTGGTGGGTCCCTTCGACGTGAGCGAACTGGCCACCCGCCTGCGCCACCGCCTGCGGCGCTCGGGCAACGACACGGTGGCGCCGCGCATCGACCACGGGGGCCTGTCGATGAACCTCGAGACCTACCAGGCCACCATCGCCGGCCGGGTCATGGACCTGACCTACATGGAGTACGAGCTACTGCGCTTCCTCGCCACCAACCCCAACCGGGTCTTCACCCGCGAGACCCTGCTCAGCCGGGTCTGGGGTTACGAGTACTACGGGGGGGCGCGGACGGTCGACGTCCACGTGCGGCGGCTTCGCGCCAAGCTGGGCGAGGAGCACGCCCACCTGATCCAGACGGTGCGGTCGGTCGGCTACAAGTTCGGGACCGCCGGCGAGTTCGACGTCAGCTGAGCGGCGCGTAGGCCCAGAGCTCGACCTCGGCTCGCGCCCCCAGGGGCAGCGCCGCCACCTGGAAGGTCGAACGGGTCGGACGCGGCACCTCGAAGGCGCTCATCCACACCTCGTTGCACGCGGCGAAATCCGCCAGATCCGCCAGGAACAACGTGCCCTTGACCACCTGGTCCATCGTCGCGCCCTGCTCGGCGAGCAGGACGGCGGCGTTGACGAGCCCCTGTCGCAGTTGCGCGGGTGCCCCACCCTCCACGAGGACGGGCGTCTCAGAACTCGGGTCGGTTCCGAGCTGACCCGAGAGGATGACGAAGTCGCCGGCGCGGCGAGCGGGAGAGTAGGGCCCCAGGGCGGCGGTCATCGTCGGCTCAGCTGAAGGAGTTGCCGCAGCCGCAGGTGCGCGTCGCGTTGGGATTGGTGATGTGGAATCCCGCTCCCTGAAGTCCGTCGGCGAAGTCGAGCGTGGAGCCAGTGAGCAGGTCGGCGCTCGCCGGGTCCACGGCCACCTTCACGGTGCCGAACTCGGTGACGATGTCGTCGTCGGCGAATTCCGAGTCGAAGTACATGTCGTAGTTGAAGCCCGAGCATCCGCCCGGCTTGACCGCGACGCGCAAGGCGAGGACCTCGTCGGTACCCTCGCCGGCGATCAACTCGGCGACCTTCGCGATCGCGGCGTCGGTCAAGGTGATCGGCTCCGCGTTCTTCTTCGAGAGCGAGATGGTGGTCGTGGTCCCGTCAGACATGAAACTCCTTTGCCAAGTGCTGACTGACATCGTAGCGGGGGCCGCTGGCAACGAGGCCGCAAACCGTTATGGTCGCTTCATGGAGCTCCGCGAGGCCATTCTTGAACGTCTGGCGCTGGTGCGCGACCCCGAGCTCGGCGCGTCGATCGTCGACTTGGGCATGGTCGGCGAGGTCTCGGTGGACCAGGGCGTGGCTCGAGTGGCCGTGGCTCTGACCACGGCGGCGTGTCCGCTGCGCGGGCCCATCGAGCGCGACGTACGCGACGCGGTCCTGGGCATCGACGGCATCTCCGAGGTCCTGATCGACCTGGGAGTCATGGACCCCGGGGCCAAAGCCTCGCTCATGAAGACCGCCCGACGCCTCGCCCAGGCCCGCGCGCCGCTGACGAGCATCCCCCGCGACGCACCCGTGATCATGGTCGCCTCGGGCAAGGGAGGCGTGGGCAAGTCCTCGGTCGCCGCCAATCTCGCCGTCGCCCTCGCCCGGCTGGGACGCCACGTCGGCGTGCTGGACGCCGACATCTGGGGCTTCTCCCTGGCGCGGCTCCTCGACATCACCGGGGAGGTCCAGGTCCGCGGCAAGAAGATGGTGCCGCTCGAGCGCGACGTCGACCCGGGGAGGGTCTCGCTCCTGTCGATGGGGCACCTGGCCGACGAGCGGAGCGCCCTCATGTGGCGCGGTCTGGTCGTGCAGAAGGCGGTGGCCCAATTCATCGAGGACGCGGACTGGTCGGGCATCGACGTCATGGTGGTCGACACTCCGCCGGGAACCGGGGACATCGTCATGACCCTCGCCAGGCTGTTGCCCCACATGGGTCAGATCGTCGTCACCACGCCCTCGCGGGCGGCTCAAGAGGTCGCCGCACGATCGGCCGACTTCGCCAGTCGGTCGAACATCCGCCTGCTGGGAGTCGTCGAGAACATGAGCGGCTTCGCCTGCGAGTGCGGCCGCCAACACTCACCACTGGGCGTCGGCGGCGGTGAGGACCTGGCTCGAGACCTCGGCTCGGAGCTGCTGGCGCGAATCCCCCTGCGCGCCGACCTCGTCGGCGGCGGTGACGACGGCCAGCCGGTGGCCCTGAGCGAAGGCGAGGAGGGTGTCTTTCGCGGTCTGGCACGGCGCATCCTCGACCTCGCCCCCGGTCTCGCCCCGGTGGGATGCACCGCCCGGCTCCTCGACGCCCTCGAGACCGCGGTCACCCACGCAGCGACCTACTCCACGCCGTAGTCGACGTCACCCGGGAACGCCAGCTCGCGGCGTCCGTCACGGATGATCGTGCGCGGCTGGATGCGACGCACCGTCTCGCGCGCCGCCACACTCAAGGCCTCGTCGACGCCCGCCACCGTCGCCAAGGTCCGGAGCGTGCGCTCGGTCGGTGCCAGGAGCTTCCACTCGCCCCGCCGGGCGTGCTCCAGGGCCCCCGGGGCACCGGTCCAGACCACGTCGTCGATCTCGCGACCGTCGGCGCTCGCCTCTTGGGCCTCGGGGGCGCGAATGATGAAGAAGCGCGTGTCGAAGCGATGGGCCAGACCCTCGGGCGTGACCCAGTGCGCGAGGTACTCCATCCCCGAGAAGTCGAGGCGCAGCCCGTGGGTGGACAGGAGTTCTGCCCAGCGGGTCTCCCCCCGCAGGAGTTGCGCGCGCCACCGGGCGAGTTGGCCAGCGTGCCCGTCGAATCGCCCACCGTCGGAGCGCCGCACTGACAGCAGCCCCGCCTCCTCGAAGAGCTCGCGCAGCGCCGCCGCGAAGTAGGCCAGCGCTCCCTCCGCGAGGTCCAGCCGACGTGACGCGCCGTCGTGGTCCTCGCCCAGAAACAGGCCTCGCTCGATCACCTCGTGGTCGGCCCCATCGACGCCACCCCCGGGGAAGACGTGGGCGCCGGGGGCCGCCGCGACCTCCGCGGCCCGGTGCAACATAAGAATTTCCAGCATCGCGTTTCGCTCTCGAATTACGACGATTGTGGTGGCGGGTCGGGCTCGGTTTTGCGCCATAACAGAACCTACATAAGAAGGTGGGCGAGATGATCGGTCCACCGGTCCACTAAGTTTGTGGGAAAGCCGGTATCAAGGAGCATCGTGGCCAAGCCTGTGTCGTCACCCAAGTCAACGCCCGCCAAGGGCAAGCCTTCCGCGCCGGCCCGCGGCGGAGGGCGCCCCGCCGGGCTCTTCACCTGGGTCGCCGTCGGCCTGGTCGTCGTGATCGTGGCCGTCATTGTGGTCGTGAAGGTCACCAGTAACTCGGCCAGTGCGGATTCGAGCGCGTGGCAAGCCACCAGCCCGACGCTGGCCAGTGAGGTCACCGGGGTCTCGCCGGCGGTCTTCAACGCCGTCGGCGTCGCGGACAGTTCGTCGGTGACCGCTCCCCAGGCTCTCAAGCACCAGCCGGAGTTGACGGCGAAGTTGGCCAGCGGCGCGACGGTCCCCGAAGTCCTCTACATCGGCGCCGAGTACTGCCCCTACTGCGCGGCGCAGCGCTGGTCCACCATCGTGGCCCTGAGTCGCTTCGGCACCTGGAAGGGTCTGGGGAACACCACCAGTTCATCGTCCGACGTCTACAAGAACACCCCCACCTTCACCTTCGCCCGAGCCACCTTCACCTCCCAGTACTTGGTGTTCCGTGGCGTCGAGACGCTCAACAACGCCTACAAGAAGCTGGAGACACCCACCAAGACCGAGCAGGCGATCTTGAACAAGTACGACACACCTGCCTACGTCACCGGGATGAACCCCAACGACGTCGGGGCCATCCCCTTCATCTCGATGGGCAACCAGTTCCTGGTGTCCGGAGCGAGTTTCGACCCCGCTCTCTTGACCGGCCTGACCCGTGACCAGATCGCGGCGAACCTCTCGGCGATCTCCAGCCCGATCACCCAGGCGATCATCACCTCGGCCAACTACCAGACCGCCGCCATCTGCACGCTGACCAAGCAGCAGCCCGCGAACGTCTGCGCCTCCACGGGTGTGATGGCCGCGAAGAAGGCCATGAAGCTCTAGATGCCCCGGACGCCCCAACCCGTAGCACCTTGGGCGGTCATCACCACGTGGATCCTCAGCTTCGTCGGTCTCGGGTTGGCGACGTACCTGACCTACGAGCACTACACGACCAAGGTCTTCAACGGCTGCCCCGACCATGGCATCTTCAACTGCCAGTTGGTCACCACCTCGGCCGAGTCGCGCTTCCTGGGCGTTCCCGTCGCGGTCTTGGGACTAGCCACCTATCTCGTCTTCGTGGCGATCAACTCCCCGTGGGCCTGGAGGGCGCGCAACTACTGGGTCCACGTCGTGCGCATCGCGCTGACGGTGGGCGGCATGGCCTTCGTCCTCTGGCTGGTGTCGGCCGAGCTCCTCATCCTCAACAGCATCTGCATCTACTGCACGGGGGTGCACATCGTCACCTTCGCGATGTTCGTCATCATGTCGCGCGTCGCGCCCACCCAGCTCGGCTGGGCGCGTTCAACGGCGCAGTAGGGCCCGACGCTCCAGCTCGGTGAGCCCGCCCCAGATGCCGTAGGACTCTCGCTGGGCCAGGGCGGTCGAGAGACAGTCCTCGCGAACGTTGCAGTCCGCACAGAGTTGCTTGGCCTGACGCTCACGGCGCAGGCGCGCGTCCTTGTTCTCCATGACGTCGGGGGAGAAGAACAGGAGATTCTCGATACCCCGACATGCCGCTGAGTCCGACCATTCGGCTCGCAGTAACGCCATTGCAACCCTCTTTCCCCCAACAATCGCAGACTACCCACGGACCTCACCGCAAGGCAAAACGACCGACGGGAGGCTCCCGGCGGCCTTGCTACGCTGGCACCGTGGCCAACGTTCTTATCGCTAGTGACGTCCCCTCCCTGCGCCAGGAACTGAGCGCGATGCTCGAGGGGCCCGACGTCTTCATCGAGGAGGCCTCCAGCGGGCCAGAGGTTCTGCGACTCGTTCGCCGGGGGGGGATCGATCTCGTCGTGACGGACCTGCAAATCGGGGCGATGGGGGGCATGGCCATCTGCATGGAACTCCGCCACGACGAGTCGTACCTGCCCGGTGACCCGGTGTCGGTCCTGATGCTGCTGGACCGCCGCGCCGACGTCTTCCTCGCTCGCCGCTGCGGCGCCGACGGCTTCCTCGTCAAGCCCCTCGACCCCCAGCGCGTGCGCACCGCGGTTCGCACCCTGCTCGGTGGCGAGGAGTACGAGGACGACTTCCTTCGGCCCGCCACGGTGCGCGCTGGCGCCTAATGAAGGACCAGCCCCCTACGTCGGGCCTCGCGCGGTTCCGCGCGCGCGTCGTCGGGCGCCACAACGATGCCGACATCTCGCCCGAGGCCGCGGCGATTCACGCTCGCGTCGACCAGTTGAGTGAACTCGAGTTGCGCGACGTCATGACGCCGAGAGTGGACGTCGTCTACCTCGCGGTCCCCGTGACGCCCGAGGCCATCGCCGAAGCGGTGCGCGACACCGGTCACTCGTGCTTCCCGGTAGTCCATGGGGACCTCGATGAAGTCGAGGGCGTCCTCTTCGTCAACGACCTCTTCCGCTCAACGACCGCGAAACGAGCCATTGGAGTGTCCCTCCCCTCGGCGAACGAGATCGCCCGCAAGATTCGTCGACCCCTCATGCTGCCCGAGACCCTCGACCTCCTCGAGAGCCTCAAGGAGATGCGCGAACAGCGCAGGACCTTCGCCCTGGTGCTCGACGAGCACGGTGGAGTGGCGGGAGTCATCTCGATCCGCGACATCCTCGAACAGCTCGTCGGGGACCTGAGCGACGAGTTCGACGAGGACGACGAGCCGACCATCGTCAAGATTCGGGCCAATCGCTGGCTGGTCGATGGGCAAACCCACGTCGACAGAGTCGAAGAATCGCTCGGTCTCGTCATTCCCGAGGGTGAGTACGTGACCTTCGCTGGTTACATCTTGGACCTCGCCGGGGAGATTCCGACCGCCGGGGACGTCTACACCCAGGGGGACTGGAGTTTTCGAGTTCAGTCGGTCACCAAGCGACGTATCAGCGAGGTGGTCGTGGAGTACCACGAACCCGTGGTTGCCACCGAGGACGCCGAATAGCCCTTTGTGCGCCCTCCGGCGCTCCGACTAGGATTATCTGGCTGCGGGGCAACCCGCCGCGGGCTGTAGCGCAGCTTGGTAGCGCGCTTCGTTCGGGACGAAGAGGTCCCGGGTTCAAATCCCGGCAGCCCGACCCAGCATTTCCTGTTGTGCAAAGTTGTTCTGGCTCCCATCGTCTAGCGGCCTAGGACACCGCCCTTTCAAGGCGGCAGCACGGGTTCGAATCCCGTTGGGAGTGCGACGTGACCTTGACCCCATTCGTAGGGATCAGTCGGGCGATTCGTCATCCGAGCCAGCCAACAGGCGTGCAACGTCAGCCAGATCCTGCGGGCGACCAAC
>CAIORQ010000036.1 GCA_903860745.1 uncultured Actinomycetes bacterium
CATTCGTCGAGTCGGCGCATCTTCTCGGTCCCCCGACAGTTCTTGCCCAGGTAGCTGCCGGTCAGCTGCCCGCGGGTGTCCACGGCGAGGCGGGTGCCTAGACCACCGGCGATCCGGAACTTCTCGACCAGGACGTCGACGTAGATCTGCGGCGAGGCCGAGACCAGCACCACGTCGTGTCCCTCGTCGCGGTGCCAGGTGAGTCGCTCGATGACCTCGGGTCGTCCCTGCTCGGCGAGGTGGTGCAGGATGAACTCGCGCGAGGCCGCCGCGACCTCGTCGAGGCCGCGGCCGGCGAGGACCGACTGGAACAGCCGCTCCTTGGCCGAATCGGCCCACTGGCCCGATCGGATGGCCCCGACGGTCAGGGGAACGAGCAGGGGGAGCGCGGCGCGGGCCACGGTGGCGTCACCGGCGACGAAGCGCAGCCAGTGAAAGACGCTGCCACCCTCGGTGAGGGTGCCGTCCAGGTCGAAGGCGGCGACGACGGGGCTGTGCTCCACCCCTCCAGTCTCACAGGAATCCGCAGGTGCGCGACGCAATACTCCACAAATCGAATGGAGAATTAGAGGAATCGCCGGATTCCCGATACACTGGCGGGGTTCAGTCGAGCGACTGACAACGTTCATCTAAGGAGCAGACATGGCGATTCGCCTTGGCGACGTGGCCCCGGACTTCACGGCGGAGACCACGGAGGGCACCATCAATTTCCACGAGTGGCTCGGCGACGGCTGGGGCATCTTGTTCTCCCACCCCAAGGACTTCACCCCCGTGTGCACGACGGAGCTGGGTGGCTTCGCGAAGCGCAAGGCGGACTTCGACGCGCGCAACACGAAGATCATCGGCCTGTCGGTCGACGACGTCGCGTCTCACAACCAGTGGAAGGCCGACATCGGCGAGACGCAGGGCACGGAGCTGAACTTCCCGCTCATCGGTGACGAGAACCACGTCGTGGCCGACCTCTACGACATGATCCACCCCAACGCCAACGACACCTTGACGGTGCGTAGCGTGTTCATCATCGGTCCGGACAAGAAGGTCAAGCTGACCCTGACCTACCCCGCCTCGACCGGCCGCAACGTCGACGAGGTCCTGCGCGTGCTAGACTCGCTGCAGCTGACCGCCAACTACTCGGTGGCGACGCCGGTCAACTGGACCAACGGCGGCGACGTCATCGTGGCCAACTCGGTCAGCGACGAGGAGGCCGCCGCGAAGTTCCCCAAGGGCTTCACGAAGATCAAGCCCTACCTGCGCACCACTCCGCAGCCCAACCTGTAGTCACTAGCGCCCGCCGCGCCGCCCTCGGGTGGTGCGGCGGGCGTCGTGACGTCCGGGACCCCGTGGCGACGAGGCGGGTCTAGGACTGGCCCTGCAGGAGGGCGCTGCGCAGTTCGCGCTTGAGCACCTTGAGCTGGGCGTTGCGCGGCAGGGCGAAGGGCCGCAGGAGGATCCGCGAGGGCATCTCGAAGGTGGCCACCCGCGGGCGCAGGAACTCCGTGAGGTCGGCCACGCTGGCCAGGCCCTCCTCGCGCAGGACCACGACCGCCACGACCTCCTCACCGTCCTCCTCGTGCGGCAGACCCACGACCGCGCACTCGGCGACGGCGGGGTGCTGGCAGAGTTGCGCCTCCACCACCGAGGGGTAGACGTTCTCGCCGCGGTGGATGATCATGTCCTTGGAGCGGTCCACGATGAAGAGGCGCCCCGATTCGTCGAGGCGTCCGATGTCGCCCGTGCGCACCCAGCCGTGCGAGATGAACTGCGAGGTCGCCTGGGGTCGACGCCAGTAGCCGCGCACCACGTTGGGCCCCTTGACCCAGATCTGCCCCGCCTCGCCCACCGGGCAGCAGTCCGCCGGCGTCGGCTCGTTCGCGTCGAAGGACTCGGGCACGATCGCCACGTCGCAGACGGGGACTGCGCGCCCGCAGCTCGAGGGGTGCGCCAGGTATTCCTCGCCGCTGATCTGGGTCACCAGGGCCGTGGTCTCGGTCAGGCCGTAGCCGTTTGAGGCGATCGCTCGCGGCAGGGCCCGGCGGATGCGCGAGGGCAGGTCCTCGGGGACCGGAGCGCCGCCGTAGCTCACCCAGCGCACCGACGAGAGGTCGTGACGACCGAGCTCGGGGTGCGCGAGGATCTGTTGGACGATGGTCGGCACGCCGCCGATGGTGGTCACGCGCTCGCGCTCGATCAAGGTGAGCGCGCGTCCGGCGTCGAAGTGGCGCATGGTGACGAGCGTGCCCCCGCTCGCCGTGTGTGCCAGGAGGCCGGCCAGGGCGCCGGTGACGTGGAAGAGCGGGATGTTGAGCAGGCTCACCTCGCGCGCGCCCACCGCGTCGATGCCCGCGGCCAGGTCGCGCAGCCGGTTGGCGAAGGCCAAGGACGTCACCGCGGTGGTCAGGTTGCGATGAGTCGCCACGGCCCCCTTCGCCTTGGAGACGGTGCCCGCGTTGTAGAAGATGGTCGCGTCGGCGTCGGGGGAGATCCCCAGAGCCGCGAGGGTCGCGTCGCGATCGACGTCGCCGAGGAAGTCCTCGTAGCCGTGCAGGGCGATCACCTCGTGGGGTTTGCCCAGGTCCGCGGCGTGCGCCGGGTCGTCGCTGATCACCACGATGTGGCGCAGTCGCTCGAGGTGGTTGAACTGCTTGCGCAGCCGCGCCAGACGCTCCTCGTCCAGGACCAGGACGGTGGCGCCGGAGTCGTTCAGCCCGGCGGCCAGTTCCTCGCTGGTCCACCAGGCGTTGAGCGGCGCGACCACCGCTCCCGCGGCGAGCGTCCCCCAGAACGTGGTGACGACCTGGGGCAGGTTGCGCGCCGCGATGGCCACCCGGTCGCCGGGCTCCACCCCGTGCTCGGCCAGGCGACGGGCCATGGTCGCCGCCTGCCAGTAGTGCTGGGCGTAGGTGACGCGCTGGCCCTCGTGGACGATGAAGTCGCGGTCGGCGAAGCCGCGCGAGCGCTCCAGGATCTCCACGGCGTTGGCGGGGGCGTTCTTCCAGCCCCGTAGTCTGACCCCGTCGACCTCGATGTCGTGAACCTCGAAGGGCGCCCCGGGAGCTGTCAAGACTCGAGTGATCTCCTCGAGCGACGCGGCGAGGTGGGCCATCAGTTCGACGACGCACCCGTCTCGCGGGGCGCGAACAACGTGTCGCGGTAGTGCACCAGTTCGGCGATCGACTCCTTGATGTCGTCGAGGGCCCGGTGCGTCGTCGCCTTCTCGGGGGTGGCGCCGAGCACCGTGGGATGCCATCGCCGAGCCAGCTCCTTGATGGTCGAGACGTCCACGTTGCGGTAGTGGAAGAAGTTCTCGAGCTCGGGCATGTACTCCTCGAGGAAGCGTCGGTCGGTCCCGATGGAGTTGCCGCACAGGGGCACGCTGCGCGCGTCGGGGATGTGGGACTTCATGAAGGCCAAGGTGGCGAGCTCGGCGTCGCGCACACTCACCGTCGAGGCCAGGATCGCGGGCAGCAGCCCGGACTTGGTGTGCATCTCGGTGACGAACTCGCCCATCTCGGAGAGCTGGGCGGGGGTCGCGTGGATCACCAGGTCCGGTCCCTCGGCGACGACGTTGAGGTCGTCGTCGGTGATGATCGTGGCGATCTCGACGATCACGTGGCGGCGGGGTTCGAGTCCCGTCATTTCCAAATCCATCCAAGCGAGCATGCTTCGAGACTACCGAGCGCGGGCGGGCGGGCTAGATTGCCGTCCATGAGGATCCCCATCCGCCGTCTGCGTCCCGACGCCGTGCTGCCCGAGGCCCACCACCCCGGCGACGCCGGCGGGGACCTGGTGGCCGTGGAGACCTGCCGACTCGAACCGGGGCAGCGGGCCATGGTCGCCACCGGAATCGCGCTGGCCATCCCCGACGGCTACGCCGGCCTGGTGCTGCCGCGCAGCGGTCTGGCGGCCCGACACGGCGTCACCTGCGCCAACGCGCCCGGACTGATCGACGCGGGCTACCGCGGCGAGGTCAAGGTGGCCCTGGTGAACCTCGACCCTCGCGAGGCCTACACCGTGGGCCCGGGGGACCGCATCGCCCAGCTGGTCATCGTGGCCGTCCCCGACGTCGATTTCGACCTGGTCGCCGAGCTGCCGGATTCGACGCGCGGTGCCGGCGGCTTCGGCAGTACGGGACGCTAGGGGGCCGTCGGAGGAGGCCAACTCCTTCGCCACGTGATTGGACGGCGCCGGCGAATCGGCTACACTGGGACACCACGCGGACGTAGCTCAGTTGGTAGAGCGCGACCTTGCCAAGGTCGAGGTCGCCGGTTCGAGCCCGGTCGTCCGCTCCAAATCGTTTCGGAGTATCCGCAGTTGCCGTAGCCACAGTGAAGTTAGGGGAGACCTCATGAAGCGCCTTATCAGCCTGCGTTCCGCACTCGTCGTTCTCGGTACGGCGACGTTGTTGTCGGCCTCGGTAATCACCACGGCGGGGGCCAGTTCGACGTCGGGCGTCTACAACGCCAAGGACGCGGCGCTCGTGCCCTCGGCCCTCAAGGGCACCACTCTCCAGGTCGCCACCGACGCGTCCTACCCGCCGGACGAGTACCTGAGCGGCACATCGATCGTGGGCTTCGACCTCGACTTGATGAAGGCGCTGGCCACCACGCTGGGCATGAAGTACAAGGAGAACAACGTCATCTTCGACACCATCATCGGTGGCATCGAGGGCGGGCGTTACCAGATCGGCAACTCCTCGTTCACGGACGAGAAGTCTCGCGAGAAGTCGGTGAACTTCGTCGACTACTACCAGGCCGGCGAGGGCGTGTACGTCAAGCGCAGCTCGAGCTACGTCTTCAAGAACCTCCAGAGCTTCTGCGGCTACACGGTCGCGGTGGAGTCAGGGACCTCGGAGCTGACAGACGCCAAAGCCGTGAAGTGCAGCGGTGGCAAGACGGTGAAGGTCTTGTCCTTCTCGACGCAGAACACCGCGAACCTGGCCGTGAGTTCAGGTCAGGCGCAGTTCGGCTTCCTCGACAGTCAGGTCGCGAGCTACGTCGTGTCCATATCGAACGGGGCGTTCAAATTGACGGGCAAGCCCATCAACGTCTTCCCCTACGGCATCGCCACGTCGAAGACCCCCAACGGCCTGGCCCTGGCCAAGGCGTTGCAGGCCGCCTTCAAGACCCTGGTCGCCAACGGCACCTACCACGCCATCCTCGCCCACTGGGGTGTCACCGGTGGCGCGCTGAGCGCGTCGCAGATGGTTCTCAACGGCGCCAAGTCGTAATCCCGCCTCGCCGCAGCCCATGAGCTCGACGGAATCGGAGGGCGGAACCAGTCTGCAGGTGGTCCCCCTCAAGCACTGGGGACGCCAGATCGGTGCAGTGGTCGTGCTCGTCCTGGTGGCGATGGTGGTCCACACGCTGTTGTCCAAGATCCCGGCGCCCTCGGGGGCGGTGGTCTGCCACACGCTCAACGGGGTCAAGACCTGCCATCCGGTCGTGGTGTGGCGCTTCAGCTGGAACACCGTCGGGGAGTACCTCTTCAACCCACTGGTCCTGGGCGGCCTGTGGCTCACGCTACAGATCACCTTCTGGGCGATGCTGATCGGCATCACCCTGGGCCTGGTCGTCGCGATCATGCGCTTGTCGCACAACCGATTGCTGTCGGGCATTGCGTGGTTCTACACCTGGTTCTTCCGGGGGACCCCGGTCTACATCCAGATCCTCTTCTGGTTCGCCATCTCCACGATCTACCCGCAGTTGACAATCGGCATCCCCTTCTCCGTCGCTTTCGTGCACCTCAATTCGGTGACCCTGTTCACGCCGTTGCTCGCCGGCATCACGGCGCTGGGCACCAATGAGGCGGCCTACTTCTCGGAGATCGCGCGAGCGGGGCTGATCTCGGTCGATGAGGGTCAGATCGAGGCGGCGACGTCGATCGGCATGACGACGAGTCAGACCATGCGGATGGTGATCCTGCCACAGGCGATGCGGGTCATCATCCCGCCGACCGGCAACGAGATCATCTCGATGCTCAAGACCACGTCCTTGGTGGCGGCCATCGGCGTGCTCGAGCTCACGGGCATCGTCTCGGAGATCTCGGCCGCCAACTTCAAGACGGTCCCCCTCTTGTTGGTGGCCTGTCTGTGGTACCTGCTGTGCACCACGATCCTCTCCATTGGCCAGTTCTACGTGGAGCGGTACTTCGCGCGCGGCTCGCTGCGCAACCAGCCGATGACGCCCATCCAACGCCTGCGTCACGATCTGCGGGGAATCAAGGGGAAGTTCCGGACCAGGCGGGTGGTGATCCACTCGTGAACCATCCCATGGTCGCCGCGCGCGGCGTGACGAAGTCCTACGGGGCCCTGCAGGTCCTGAAGGGTCTCAGCTTGAACGTGGAGCGCGGCGAAGTGAGCTGTCTCATCGGTCCGAGCGGTTCGGGGAAGTCGACCTTCTTGCGCTGCATCAACCACCTCGAGAAGCACGACGCCGGCGAGTTGCTGGTCGAGGGCGAGCTGGTCGGCTACGAACAGCGCGGCGACAAGCTCTACGAGCGAAGCGCCAAGCAGATCTGCGGCCAGCGCGCCAACATCGGCATGGTCTTTCAGCGCTTCAACCTATTCCAGCACCTCACCGTGATGGAGAACATCACGATCGGCCAGATCAAGGTCAAGGGCGTCGACGAGGACACCGCGCGCCAGCGCGCGCGAGAACTGTTGCTCCGCGTCGGACTCGAGGCCAAGGAGAAGGCCTACCCGGTGCAGTTGAGTGGCGGACAGCAGCAGCGCGTCGCCATCGCCCGCGCCCTGGCCATGGAGCCCAAGTTAATGCTTTTCGACGAGCCGACCTCCGCGCTCGACCCCGAACTCGTCGGCGAGGTCCTCGACGTGATGCGCGACCTGGCCAGCAGCGGCATGACCATGATCGTCGTCACCCACGAGATGGGTTTCGCCAAGGAGGTGGCCAACTCGGTCTACTTCCTCGACCAGGGAGTGATCGAGGAGTCCGGGGCGCCTGGCGACGTCTTGGAGAACCCCCGGACCGAACGTCTGCGGGGATTTCTCTCAAAAGTGCTGTGACGTGGCCCACCGACGCCTCGTCGGGGCCGCCATTGTCTAGGCTGGCGCTCTAACGAGGGGGACTCGATGATTCATCCGGACTACGAGAAGTACCTCCAGACGCTGCCCGCGGCCGTCGACCCCTCGACCCAGCCCCTAGTTGAGCGTCGCGCGGCCTACCGCGAGCGCGCGCTGGACCAGCGAGGGCCCCTCGAAGAGATGGCCGAGGTCCGTGACGGCGAGCTGCCCCTCGAGGGTCGCCGCCTCAAGTACCGCTTGATGGTTCCTCGGTCGGAGCGCGGCGACGCCCTGGTGGTGTACTTCCACGGTGGCTCCTTCGTCTTCGGCGACCTCGACACCACCGAGGCCCTGTGCCGACGTCTCAGCGCGGACACCTCGATGAGATTCCTCGCGATCGACTACCGCCTCGCCCCCGAGCACCCCTTCCCGGCCGCCGTCGACGACGCCATCGACACCCTGCGCTACGTCGTCGCCCACGTGGAGGACTTCACCGCGCCCGGCACCCAGGTGATCGCCATGGGCGACTCCGCGGGGGCGTCATTGGTGGCCGTGGCCTGCGCCCAGACGCGCCAGGACCTGGCGATGGCGGGCCAGGTGCTCATCTACCCGACCCTGGGGCCCGAGGTCATGACCGACTCCTCGCACCGCTACGCCAGCGGCTACGTGCTCGAGATCGACCACTTGCGTCACGACTACCAGCTCTACCTGGGGGAGTGGACCGACCACACCGACCCGCGCGTGACGCCCTTGTTCGCCCCCGACCTCACCGGAGCCGCCCCGGCCATCGTGGTGGTGGCCGAATGCGATCCGTTGCGTGACGAGGCCATCGCCTACGCCGGATTGCTCGAGCACTTCGGCGTGCGCGTCGAGGTCCTCGAGGCCGAGGGCATGCTGCACGGCTTCCTACGGATGGGCCACGTCATCCCCGACGCCATGGACATCGTCGACGACGTGGCCACCCACCTCAGCACCTACTTGTCCAATGCCTGAGCTACCGGCGGTCGAGACCGGCCAGGAGGCCCTCGATCAGGTCGCCGAAGACCGCCGATCGGTCCGAGGCGAAGTTGATCTCGGAGATCTCGAGGGCCACGTAGCCGTGCACCGTGGCCCACAGCTGTTGGGCGACGTCGACGCACTGGCGCTGCGGGAAGTAGCCCGCGTCCAGGCAGGCCTGCACCTGGCCGGCGAGGATGGCGAAGCCGTTGAAGGCGGCGCCGACGGTGTCGCGGCTGGGGGTGTAGTCGATGAAGCGGTGCAGGAACATCACGGTGTAGTGCGCGCGGTACTGCAGGGCGAAGTCGCGGTAGGCCCGTGAACCGGCCACGAGGTTCTCGTAGGGGTCCTCGAGCGTGGTGTCCGCGAAGAGCGCCAGGTGGCCGAAGCCCTCGACGATGATCGCATCGATCACGCCGTTCTTGCCCCCGAAGTGGTTGTAGATCGACATCGGCGCCACGCCGGCGTGGCGGGCGAGGGCCCGCACGGTCACCCCCTCGGGTCCCTCCTCGGTGATCAGGTACAAGGCGGCGGAGACGACCTCGGGGACGATGTCCTGGGACAGCGTGCGTTGTGGACGGGGTGGCATCAAGAAAGTGTAGAACACCGTTCTATAGTTGGTGCGACCGAGCCCGCGAACAAGGTGCCCCCACGATGGAAGCTACACGAGCAGGGTCGCGTAATCCCTGGTTAGTGCTGTCGGTGATGTGCGTGGCCGTCTTGATCATTGTCATCGACAACACCATCGTCAACGTGGCCCTGCCGACCCTGTCGGTCAAGCTCAACGCCTCGGATTCGGGGCTGCAGTGGATCGTGGACAGCTATTCCTTGCCATTCGCCGGGTTGCTCCTGGCCGGCGGTGAGCTCTCCGACCGCTGGGGGCGCCGTCGGGTCATGCAACTGGCTTTGGCGGCCTTCGCGGTCTTCTCGATGATGGCCGCCGAGAGCCACACTCTGGGGCAACTCCTCTTCAACCGGGCCCTCATGGGCGTCGCGGCGGCCTTCATCTTCCCGGCGACCCTGTCCCTGCTCACGACGGCCTTCGATGACGTGACCCAGCGGGCCAAGGCCTTCGGCGTCTGGGGCGCCACGGCGGGCCTGGCCAT
This sequence comes from uncultured Actinomycetes bacterium, assembly GCA_903860745.1. Taxonomy (GTDB): domain Bacteria; phylum Actinomycetota; class Acidimicrobiia; order Acidimicrobiales; family RAAP-2; genus RAAP-2. Next base: position 9,121 of record CAIORQ010000036.1, read on the forward strand.
CGCGATCGGGCCCATCGTGGGGGGCTACCTCGTGGACCATTTCTGGTACGGCTCGGTCTTCGTCGTCAACGTGCCCGTGGCCCTGGTCACGCTGGTGCTCACCGCCTGGCTGGTGCCCGAGTCGCGCAGCCCTCTGGCCCGTCGCGTCGACCTCTCCGGACTCCTCCTGGGCTGCCTGTCGATGTCCACCCTGGTCCTGGCGATCATCGAGGGGCCCTCGTGGGGATGGCTGGACGGGCGGGTCGTCGCCCTGTTCATCGCCTCAGCCGTGGCGCTGGTGGGTTTTGGCGTCTATGAGCGTCAGCGCCGCCACCCCATGCTCGACGTCCGGCTCTTCCGCCAGGGCCAGTTCTCGGCCTCGGCGGCGGCGATCGCCGTCAGCTTCTTCTGCCTCTTCGGCTTCGTCTTCCTGGTGACCCAGTACTTCCAGCTCGTGCGGGGCTACTCACCCTTGTCGGCCGGGGTCCACACCCTGCCCTTCGCCCTCATGACGATGGTCGCGATGCCCCTGGGTGCACTGGCCGGACTGCGGCTGGGCGTTCGCTGGACCGTCTCGTCGGGACTGGTCGTCATGGGCCTGTCGTTGGCGTGGATGGCCACCTTCGCGGCCCACCAGTCGTACTGGGGATCGGTGGTCGCGGCGATGCTGGTCCTGGCGGTCGGTTTCTCGCTAGTCTCGGCACCCTCGACCTCGGCGGTGATGTCCACGCTGCACTCCTCGCAGATCGGCGCCGGGGCGGCGGTGAACGAGACCACGCGCCAACTCGGCGGCACGCTCGGCGTGGCCGTCGTGGGGTCGGTCTTCGCCTCCTTCTTCGGCCGACGCATCGTGACCCTGTTGACGCCCCTGCACCTGAGCATCCGCAGCATCGACATCGCTCGCAGTTCCGTGCAGGCGGCCCTGAAGGTGGCGGCGTCGCTCGACCCGCCCGGGCACGTCTCGGCCGCGCTGGTCGCTCGCCAGGGCATTATGGCGGCCTTCATGAGTTCCTTCCATCGTGGCTGCCTCGTGGCGGCGGGGGTCGCCATCGTGGTGGGGGCGCTGTCGTTTCGCTACCTGCCGGGTCGCGACCGCGACACGAACGAGGAGACGTCGGTCGCCACGTCGACGACGCTCTAGTTCCGTCTAGCATTCCATCGTGGTCTGGGAACTCGACGCGGTCAACGTGGGAACCGGACTACCTCTCGAAGGCGTGCGCGTCCTCGACTTCTCGCGCGTGCTGGCCGGACCGCTCGCCGCGATGGTCGCGGGCGACCTCGGGGCCGACGTCATCAAGGTCGAGGGTCCCGACGGTGACCCCGTGCGCGCCCTCGCCCCGCCCCTCTACGGCGAGGACGCCACCTACTACCTGGCCGTCAATCGACACCGTCGTAACGTGGTGGCCGACCTGCGCGACCCGTCGGACTTCGCGGCGATCGAGGCGCTGGTGAGGGTGGCCGACGCGGTGGTGGAGAACTACCTGCCCTCGCAGTACGCGGCGCTCGGCATTGAGCGGTTGCGCCAAGCCAATCCCGACTGCGTCTGGGTGAGCGTGACCCCCGCGGCTTCGGGGACCGAACTGGCGGCGTTGCCGTCCTTCGACGTCCTGGCCCAGGCCCGTTCGGGTCTGATGGGCGTGACGGGCGAGGGTGACGGCGATCCCACCAAGGTTGGTGCGCCCCTGGCCGACGTGGTCACCGGGCTCTACGCGGCGATCGGCCTGGTCACCGGGCTCTACGCGCGCGTGGCGGGCAAGCCCGGCCGACACTTCGAGGCGCCGCTGCTCGAGTCGACGATGAGCGCCCTGATCAACCAGGCCCAGGGATATTTGGCCACGGGGGTCAACCCACGCCGCCTGGGCAACGACCACCCCTCGATCGCCCCCTACGGTCCGGTGCGCACGCGCGATGGATTGGTCATGCTCGCCGTGGGCACCGACGGCCAGTACGCGCGGCTCGTCCAGGTGCTGGACGACGAGTCCCTCAGAGCTCGCGGGGAGTGGGCGCGCAACGACCAGCGCGTGTCTAGTCGCGACGAACTCCGTCTCGAGCTCGAGCGCATTTTCACCGAGCGGAGCACCGGCGAGTGGCTCGACGTGCTGGCGGCTGCCGGCGTGCCCCACGCGCCGATCCTGGACGTCGCGGGCGCCTTCGCGCAGTCCGCAGTGGCGGAAGGCGACTTCGTGGGGGAGACTGACGCTCCGGCGGGTCCACTTCGAACGATGCGCTCGCCCCTGCGGATCGATGGCGCCCGGCCCAAACTTCGCCGTGGACCACGCCGTCTTGGAGAAGATACTGATGAGTTACTGTGAGACTGATCGAGGCGACGGTTACTTCTCGATGAAGCTTCAGCCTCGTTGGATGGGGTTGAGGTCTGCAAGGGGACTTGACAGCTCCAATTGTGCTATCTGGCGTGAGTGGCCACTTCGTTATGAAGGAACTGGGAATAGAACGGAAGAGTCACTAGCAATCGTCGATTGAGGCACGTGAGAAATTGAGCGATGAAGAGCACACCCGCTGACAGAGGTAGACAGGAAAAGGCATTGTTCAAACGCTTTGTCCGTCGCTGGAGCCTATGGATTCGATTCGTCTTCGCGGTAATCCCTGTTGGGTATCTCATCTAAGGGCTAATAATCCGCAATGTCGGAGTTGTCGCTGAAGGCTGTTGGGGCGCTGTCGGGTTTTCACTCGTTATTCATTGGATTGTAGAGAGGCTTCGATACTCGGTGGAGTTGAGGTTTCCTGGTGATGCCCGGTGCACTTCCAAGAATTCGGTCTTCTGACGGGCGCACTGATTTCGATGCTTGCCATAATTGGTAGCGCGATTCTCGTGACGACAATGACTCTCAACTTCAGTTTGACGGAGTCTCCACGAGTCGCAATTGTTTACCTAAGCCAGTGTGCGGTCACAGGTTCTCTTGGATGGCGACTGTTTCATTGGGGCAAGATAAGTCGCAAGGGAAACGTCATCGTTATCCATCATCTGTTCATGAATCGAAAGCTGCCGACCGAATCCATCAAACGCGCGACGGCGCAGTTTGTAGGTGCCTTATTGTCGGTGCCCATGTGAGAGGTATCACGACGAAGCCGACACGATAGTGATTAAGGGGCGTCGTGTCCTTCGAGGATGGAAGAAGGCCCTCCTGGCGATTGGGCGCGCGGCATCGCGGAAGAGCGCGCACGTTCCGTGGCCGGGTTACCTGGTGTTTACAAGATTGCCCACGAAGTGGCAAGTCTTGTCTTGTAGTTACTCAGCACCGTTCGGAGTGAACAAAAACTAGTCTTCTCTGATGTCTTCGCAGTGGCGGCGGAAGAAATTTTTGGAATCGTGACTTCTCATCAGGGAATTTCTCGAATATTCAACAGGGCCATAGTTGCCGAGGAATCTACTGCCCTCCGCTTGCATCGTGTTGCGGTGGACGTCTTGTGCAGGGCGGCTAATGCTGAACGATTTCGAAGGCGCGCAGGTTGCGGATGCGCTCTTGACGGCGTGCGCGCAACTTCTTCTCTGAGAGCGCTGAGAGCTCGACGTAGGCGGCGAGGATCGACTGGTGGAGGTTCTCCACGGTGACGAAGGGGTTGTCGCTCTCGGCGACGACCTCGTCGATGAGCCCCAGGTCCAGTTGGTCGGCCGCGGTCGAGCGCATCGTCGACACCGTGACCTTGACCTGCTCGTGGGTCGGGTTGGGCGTCTTGTAGAGGATGGAGGCGGCCGAGCGTGGCTCGGCCACGAAGGCCATGGCCTTCTCGAGCATGATGACGTGGTCGGCCATCGGCGTGGTGGCGAGGCCGCCACCCGATCCCAGGGCCCCGGCGACGACGGTGATCACGGGCTCGGAGTAGTCGATGCCCTTCAAGATCGATCGGGCGATGGCGCGGCTCTGGCCGCGACGTTCGCTCTCGAGGGTCGGCTTGGCGCCCAGGGTGTCGGTGACGAAGAGGGCGGGTAGACCGAGGCGTTCACCGATGTCGAGCATGCGCTCCATGAAGGCGAAGTCCTCGGGCGCCGGGTTCGAGGGGCGCTTGACGACGGTGTCGCCGATGCGCTGGTACGAAGGCTGGGTGCCGACGATCACGAAGGGCTGGGCGCCGATCTTGGCGAAGGCGCCGACGATGGCGGGGTAGCGCCGGTATCCCGGTTCCTGGACGTAGTTGTAGACGGCCGTGGCCTCGGTGAAGGCGTAGCGGGCGATGAACTCGAGGTCGATGCGGTTCGCGTCGGTCATCAGGTCCTGGTAGCGCTCGACGAGCGCGTCGGCCGGATCGGTCGACGTCGTGCGCGCCGGCGAGGGGCGCAGGAACTCGGCGTCCTTGGGGACCTCGTAGCGCGGGCCCTGGATGCCCTCGGGGCCGAACTCGAAACTGCGCCGCGCATCGGGGGCGCTGACGTTGCGGATCGCCGGGACCGTCTCGGCGGTCAACTGGTGCTGGCGGTCGGGCAAGGCCGTCGAGGAGAGCAGCTCGCCCACGTAGGTCACGAGCTCCTTGACGTCGGGCAGGACCACGTCGATGTTGCGGTCGAGCAGGTTGGCCTCAGCGCTCTGGGAACCCGAGGGGACCGCGTTGCCCTCGAAGGCCTCGATCACGTTGGGCCCGGCGAAGCCGAAGTCGGTGCCCGAGGTCGCCAGGATCAGGTCGGCGTTGGGCACGGCGCTCGCCGAGACCCCGCCCCAGACGTTGCCGAGCAGGACGGCGATCTGGGGGAGGTCGACCTTGTCCTTGTAGTGGCGGATGGCCTCGACCATGCGGGTCATCTGCGTGAGGCCGGCGAAGTTCTCGTGCTGGCGCACGCCGCTCGAGACGTAGACGCTCACGAAGGGGAGCTTCTTGGAGATGGCGAGGTCGGCGGCGGCCTGGAAGGTCTCGCCCGACACGACGCCGAGGGAACCCGCGAAGAAGTCCCAGTTCATGGCGTAGAGCACGACCTGGTGCTCGCCGAAGGTGGCCAGACCGTAGGTCGAGGACTCGGACTTGCCCCGGCGACCTTCGCGCCGCAGCTTGTCGAGGTAGGACTCGTCGCGCTCGCCGGCCGGGCCGCGACGGATGAGGCCGATCAGGTCCTTGCCGATGCTCCAGTGGCCGTGGCTGGCCTTGTAGTGAACGAGCTCTTGGAGTTTGAGCAGCTCGGTGGGGCTGTTGATCTTGCGGCGGTTGCGCAAGTGCATCTCGACTTCGGGTTCGAAGGTGGGCAGTCCGACCGGGTGGCCCTCACCGAAGAAGGCGCTGTCGAGGTCGTCGTCGTGGGGCGACCCACCGCTTTCAGTGGATTCAATCATGGCTTTCCAGTATGGCACAGGCCATTTTTTCGCTACCGGGGCGTGACGGGTAACCGACGGGTAATGCGCCAATCACAGCGAAAGCCGCCGGGGCGCCTGCGAGGTCGCTCAGGCGTCGCGCCGCACGAGCATCACGGTGCCCGCAGCGACGATGACGACCGTGTACAGGGTCAAGAGCAGCGCCGAGACCCCCCACGAGAACGCTTGGCTCGTCAGGTCCGGCGACATCATCGAGGTGCCGAGCTGGGAGGGGAGGAACTTGGTGATGTGGTCCTGCCAGTTCGAGGGCAGGAAGTTCACGATGATCGGCACGATGAAGAGGATCGACACGAAGACGCTGATGGTCGTCGCGGTCGTGCGCAAGAGCAGACCCAAGCCGTAGCCGACGAGGGTGAGCAGGGTGAGGTACACGCCGGCGAAGACCACCGCGCGCAGGTCGGTCGAGTTGGAGAGGGACCCCGTCGGCAGGTGACCGGACTTGTAGATCAGCTGACCGATCTCGAAGGCCGCGAAGCTGGCGACCTCGCCCAGGACGGCGAAGGTGACGAGCAGGACGATGGCCTTGGCGAGTGCGAGGTGCACCCGACGCGGCACGGCGGCCAGGGTGGTGCGGATGGCTCCCGACGCGTACTCCGAGGTGATGACGCGGGCCCCCATCACGCCGGCGGCGAACTGTCCGAAGAAGACCCCGACCAGACTGGTGGCGACGGGGTCGAAGACGAGCTGACGCGCGGGGTCCCGGTGGTTCCAGTTGGCCTTGATGATGAAGCTCACCAAGACGGCGAGCCCCACCGTCAGGACGAGGAAGGTCAAGACGCCGATGAGCGAGGCTCGCACGGTGCGGAACTTGAGCCACTCCGACCGGGTGGTGTCGACGAGGGTGGGCGAGGAGCTCACGGGGCGGCCTCCACGTCGTGGTGCCCGTATTCGAGCGAGTCGGCGGTCAGGTCCATGAACACGTCCTCCAGGGACGCTCGCTGGGGGGTCAGCTCGTGCAGCGCGATACCCGCGGCGAAGGCCGCGTCGCCGACCTCCTCGGAGCTGAGCCCGCTCACGCTCAGGCCGGAGTCGTTGACCGGTTCGATGGTGGCCCGGGCCGCGCGCAGGACCTCGGCGAGACGCGCCGAGTCCGCCGAACGCACGAAGACCGTTCCCTTGGCGTCGGCGGTGAGGTCGTCCACCGTGCCCGAACGGATGAACTTGCCGCGTCCGATGACGATGATCTGGTCGGCGCTCACCGCCATCTCGCTCATGAGGTGCGAGGAGACGAAGACCGTGCGGCCCTCCTTGGCGAGCGAGCGGAAGAAGTCGCGGATCCAGCGGATGCCCTCGGGATCGAGGCCGTTGACCGGCTCGTCGAAGAGGAGGGTCTGGGGGTCGCCCAGGAGCGCTCCGGCGATGCCCAGGCGCTGGCTCATGCCCAGCGAGAAGCCGCCGACCTTCTTATGGGCCACCGAGGCGATGCCGACGAACTCCAGGACGTCGTTGACCCGCGACTGGGGGATGCGATTGGCCAGGGCGAGGGCTCGCAGGTGGTTTCGCGCCGAGCGCTTGGGGTCCAAGGACTTGGCGTCGAGCAGGGCGCCCACCTCGCGCAGCGGCGCCTTCAACTGCTCGTAGGTCCGGCCGTTGATGGTGGCGCGACCGCTGGTGGGCCGGTCGAGGCCCAGGATGATGCGCATGGTGGTGGACTTGCCTGAGCCGTTGGGCCCCAGGAAGCCGGTGACGACACCCGGCTGGACCTCGAAGTCCAGGTCGTTGACCGCCAGGGTGTCGCCGTAGCGCTTGGTGAGGTGGTCGATCTTCAGCATGGGTCCTTTTGCACACTACTGGGCGCGTCGCGCAGTCGCGACGAAGGAGAATAAGGACGACCTAAGAGTGCGACCCACGACAGTGCTCGCACAGGCCCGACAGGGCCACGTGGTGGCGGTTGAGCTCGAAGCCCTGGGTCGCCAGTAGCTCGCGCGCCAGCCGGTCGTAGATCTCCGAGGGGACCTCGAAGGTCGTGTGACAGCCCTCGCAGGTGACGTGGGAGTGCGACGCCCCGGCCAGGTGGTAGACGGCCGCGCCGTGACCGGTGTGCGAGTGCACCACCAGGTCGAGGTCGTCGAGCTCCTCCAAGATGCGGTAGACCGTCGAAGGGCTGACGTCGGGGCGCAGTGCCTGGACCTGCTTGGTCACCTCGTCGGCGGTCAGGTGGTCGTGGGCGTGCACGAGGACCTCGATCACGGCACGTTTGGGCGCGGTGATCCGCTTGGCGTGCGCGCGCAGGGCCTCGAGGACCTCGTCGCTGCGCTGGACGGTTCCCATCCAGCCAGACTACGTGGGCTGGTCGCGGCGACGAGGGCCACCGTTAGAATGTCCCCGCGCCGTCGGCCCCGCCGGCTCCGCGACCACCCTGGCGAAAGGACACCGATGTCGACGCGAGCACCCGGCACCTTGCCCAAGCGTGAGCTCTACTTCGTCTTGAGCGCCCTGATGCTGGGCATGCTGCTGGCCGCCCTGGACGCGACCATCGTCTCCACCGCGCTGCCGACCATCGTGGGTGACCTGCACGGGGCCAACCATCTGAGCTGGGTGGTGGTGGCCTACCTCCTGGCCTCCACGGTCTCGACGCCGCTGTGGGGCAAGCTCGGCGACCTCCACGGGCGCAAGAACTACTTCATCTGGGCGATCGCCATCTTCCTCGTGGGCTCGATGGCCTGCGGCTTCGCCAGCGACATGATCGAGCTGATCCTCTTCCGCGCGCTCCAGGGTCTGGGTGGCGGCGGTCTGATGATCGGGGCGCAGGCGGTCATCGCCGACGTGGTGCCGCCGCGCGAGCGCGGCCGCTACTCGGGCCTCTTCGGCGCGGTCTTCGGTGCGGCCACGGTGCTCGGACCGCTGCTGGGCGGCTTCATCGTGGAGTACTGGTCGTGGCGGTGGATCTTCTTCGTGAACGTCCCCTTCGGCGTCATCGCCCTGATCGTCACCGCGGCGGCGCTGCCGAGTTCGGGGGAGCGCAAGCAGCACACCATCGACTACGCGGGGATTGTGACGCTGACCATCGCGGCCTCGAGCTTCATCTTGTTCACCTCGCTGGGGGGCAACAGCTTCGCCTGGTCCTCCGCGCAGTCCTACCTGCTCTTCGGCGCGGGCGTCGTGTTTACGGCCGTCTTCGTGATGATCGAGCGGCGTTCGATGGAACCCATCTTGTCCCCGGGACTCTTCAAGAACCGGGTATTCACCTCGGCCTCGGCCATCGGCTTCGTGGTGGGTTTCGCGATGTTCGGCGCGATGACCTTCCTGCCCCTGTACTTCCAGGACGTCCACGGCGCCTCACCGACCAACTCGGGCCTGCGTCTGCTGCCCATGATGGTGGGACTCTTCAGCGCGTCGATCGTCGCCGGACAGCTCGTCTCGCGTGGCAAGAAGTACCGACCGTTCCCCATCGGCGGCACCGCGGTGATGACTATCGGCCTGGGCCTGCTCGGGACCATCGGCGTCACCACGTCGACCCTCGCGACGAGCGCCTTCATGCTGATCCTGGGGATCGGCATCGGCCTGGTGATGCAGATCCTGGTCACCGCGGTGCAGAACGCGGTCAATCCGGCCGAGGTCGGGGCGGCCACCGCCGGGGCCAACTTCTTCCGCTCCATCGGTGGTTCCTTCGGAACGGCGGTCTTCGGGGCCGTCTTCACCAACGAACTGCCCCGCCAACTCGCGGCGGGCGTGAGGTCGAGCGGCTACACGGGGGTGCTGCCGCCCGCGTCGCAGTGGACGCCCGAGACCCTGCGCCACCTGCCCGGACAGGCCCTCTCGGTGATCGTCCACGCCATCTCGTCGAGCATCAGCCACATCTACGTGCTGGCCGTCCCGGTAGGCGTGGTGGCGGTCCTGCTCAGCCTCACGCTGCCCGAGGTGAAGCTGCGCACGAGCCTGCACCCGGTGGCCGACGAGATCCCCATGTCCAACGCCGACCCCGTTGTGTAAAAGGTCACAGAGTTCTTACATAGTTTTGATAGAGATGGCCTTGCACTAACGCGTCTCAATTGGGAAAGTGGCGAGGTACGATGAGTACCGAGACGAAAGGAGTCGCGATGCCGCTGTCAGAGCACGAACAGAAGATCCTCGCGGAACTCGAAGAGTCTCTCTCCAAGCAGGACCCGCGATTCGCCAAGAACGTTCGCGACACGAACGTCTACTCCCACGGTGCCCGGCGGGTGCGCTGGGGCATCGCGGGCTTCGTGGTCGGACTGATCGTCCTGCTCGCCTTCTTCTCCCAGAACGTCTACGTGGGCTTGTTGGGCGTCGCGATGATGTTCGCCTCGGCGATCGTGATCGAGCGCAACGCTCGTCTGCTGGGACGCGCGGGTTGGCGTGACATCACCCAACCCCACTCGGGTGACGACGCGGCCGGGACCCTGGGTCCGCGCGCTCGAACCCTTCGCGACTGGTTGTCGCGTCAGCGTCACCGGTCCGAATGACCCCCGCCGGAGTGACGCCCGTCACTCCGTGCCTCGCCCTCGACATCGGGGGGACCAAGGCGGAAGCCGCGCTGGTGACCCCCCAGGGAGTCGTCCTCCGCCGTGACCGCGTTGACGTCAAGGCGGCGGGCGTCGACCTCTTCGAACGGGTCGTCGAACTGCTGGCCACGGTGTGCGGCCGTGACGAGGTCTCGTCGCTCGGTGTCGCCTGCGCCGGGCCCATGGTGAACGCGGGCCAGTCCGTGTCACCGCTCAACATCCCGGTCTGGCGCGACTTCCCCCTTCGGGCGCGACTCGAGGAGGCGACCGGCCTGACCGTGAGGGTGGACGGCGACGTGCGGGCCCTGGCCCTGGCCGAGGGGCGCTTCGGCGCCGGCCGGGGGATCGACAACTACGCCTCGCTCGTCGTCTCGACCGGCATCGGTGGCGCGCTCGTGATGGACGGACGGTTGCTCGACGGTGAGTCCGGCAACGCGGGGCACATCGGTCACCTCAACGTGGTCCCCGACGGACGACCCTGCTCCTGTGGCGCGCGCGGCTGCCTCGAGGCCGAGGCCTCGGGTTGGGCGATCCAGGAGTTGTCGGGTTCGTCGCCGCAGTTCGCCGACGAGGAACTGCGCCGACGCACCGCGACGCTGGTGGGCCGCGCCATCGGCACCCTGGCGTCGGTCCTCGATTTCAGCCACTGCTACGTGGCGGGCTCGGTCGCCCTGGGTTACGGCGAGGACTTCTTCACCACGGCTCAGACGAACGCGCGCACGATGGCCACGATGCACTTCTCACGCTCGCTGGAGATTCGGCCCTCGGGTCTGGGGTCCGACGGTCCGATCCTGGGGGCCGCCTGCCTCGCCGTGAGGGGCGCGTCGTGACGCGCTGGTGGGTTCCTGGACTGGGTCGCTACCTGGCGCGCCATCCCCGCGACATCGGCTGCGTGATGCGCGCCGCGTGGCGTCTGCGACGAGAGCGCTGGTGGCGACATCGTCCCTGGTTGCCCCTGCCGGCTCGCGACTACTGGGAGTTCCGGCTCACGACGGCCAACGGTTCGCACGGACGGCTGGACCCGGCGGCCGTGGTGGCGGTGGCCCGGTGGTCGGACCTGCAACGAGTGGGGAAGTAGTTTCTTCTCGTGGGGCGCGTCCTTCTCCTCAACGCCACCTTCGAGCCCCTGCAGCTCGTGAGCGAGCGTCGCGCCGTCGTCCTGCTCCTCGCCGGTCGGGCCGAGCCGATCGCCACCGCTGACGACCCTCCGGTGTGCCGCTCCACGTCGACCAGCGTGACCATCCCGTCGATCGTGCGTCTGCACGACATGGTGCGCCTGCCGACCAAGGTGCGCACCCCGCCGCTCACGCGGCGCTCGCTGCTCTTGCGCGACGGCTACCGCTGCGCCTACTGCCTTGAACACGCCGACACGGTGGACCACGTCGTGCCCCGTAGCCGTGGCGGACGTCACGAGTGGACCAACGTGGTGGCCGCCTGTCGGCGCCACAACATGCAAAAGGGCGACCGTCTGCTCGAGGAGATCGGGTGGCGGATGCACTTCGAACCCCGCATCCCCGACGGGCCGTGGTGGCGATGGCGCCACCTGCCCGACCCCGACCCGCTGTGGGCGCCCTTCCTTCCCCGAGCCTCGTGAAGGACGACGTCGAGGAACTCTACGACTACGCCGTGGTGCGCGAACTCGCCTCCGCGACGATGTTGATCGTCCGGCCGAGCGCACCCACCTTCGTTCTCGGGGGCAGCCAGGCCCTGGACGTCCTCGACCCTGAACGTCGCGCGACGGTGCCGCTTCGTCGACGCCGCGGCGGGGGTGGCGTCGTGCTCCTGCAGCCTGAGGACGTCTGGGTCGACTGGTGGATCCCCGTCGACGACCCGCGCTGGTCGTCCGACCTGCACGTCACCTCGCGTCTGGCGGGTGGCTGGTGGCGCGAGGTCCTGGCCGAACGCGTCGACGGCGTCGTCGAGATGCACGAGGGCTCGCTCCAGGGCGACCCGGCGTGGCGCGTCGCGTGCTTCGCCGGTCGCGGACCCGGCGAGGTCTTCGTCGATGGGCGCAAGGCCGCCGGGGTGACCCAGTGGCGGGTGCGCGAGGGGGTCTTCCTCTCGACGGTGCTGCACTCGGCGTCCTCGCGGCCCATCATCGATCTCCTCGTCGACGTCCCGGCGGGGCTCGAGGCGGCTCTGGAGCACCACACCCTCGACTCGCTCGCCCTCGACGGCGACGACGTGACGATGGAGCTCGTGACCCGGTCACGGCCCGTCGACGTGCGTCAACTCTTCCTCCTGGCCTAGCCACTCCCGGCGCACCCGTCCTCACGGGGTCGCGCAACGAAGCCCCGCTCCGGGGCCCCTTCACGCCGCGAGGGGTCTTTGGCCCCAAAAATGTCACAATTCGGTGAGGAGTGGTGAATTGTGGAGTATCGTGGAGCGAAATGGAGTCAAGTGGGGACTTGACGAGGGAGTCGTATGTTGTTGTTCGTCGGCCAATACCAGCACTCACTGGATGACAAGGGTCGACTCATCCTGCCCGTGAAGTTCCGCCGCGAGTTCGAGGGCGGCGGCCACCTGAGCCCCAATCTCGACGGTTGCGTGGCGTTGTGGACGCCGGGGGAGTTCGCGCGAAAGAGCGCCGAATACCTCGAGGCGGGCCGCCACGGCTCCTCCGGCGAACGTCGCCAATCACGCTTCTGGGCCACCAACTCCTCCGAAGTCGACTTCGACCGCCAGGGTCGGTTCGCCCTGCCGCCGGTCATCCGCGAGTTCGCCCGCCTCGAGGGCGACGTGCTGATAGCGGGCAACCTCGACCACATCGAACTGTGGAACCCCCAGCGCTACATCGACCAGGTGGGCGAAGCCGAGGAGGCGTTCATACAAGGCAGCGACGAGTGAAAGAAGGAAGCACGCAGTACCGGCCGCGGACCATGCGCAGCCTGGCAATCGCCGAACGTGAAAGGGCACTCTTCTCCGCCCGCCCTCCGCGTCCGGCGATTGAAAGGCTGCAGATGGCCCAGGACACCTACCACCAGCCCGTTCTCGAACGAGAGATCGTCGAGTTCTTCTCCCGCACCAGCGCGGGCGTGATCGTCGACGCCACCCTGGGCGGCGGCGGTCATGCCGCCGCGCTGCTCGCCGCTGCTCCCGAGCGTCGCCTCTTGGGAATCGACCGGGACCCCGAGGCGCGCGCCGCCGCCGCGACCCGATTGGCGCCCTTCGGAGAGCGGGTACGCATCGTGACCGCCACCTTCGCCACCATGGCCGAGGTGGTCGCCGACCAGAGCGACTTCCTCGGTGACGAGGGGGTGAGCGGGGTCCTGATGGACCTGGGCGTCTCCTCGCACCAGCTCGACGAATCCCGTCGTGGTTTCTCCTTCCGCGCCGACGCGCCGCTGGACATGCGCATGGACCCGACCCAGGGGATCACGGCGGCGCAGTACCTCCAGACGGCCGACCTGCACGATTTCGTCCGACTCCTGCGGGCCAACGGCGAGGACCGCTTCGCCGGGGCCATCGCCCGTTCGGTGCTCGAGCGCCGGCCCACCACCACCGCGGAGCTCACCGAGGCCGTCGAGCGTGCGGTGCCCATGGCGGCGCGCCGCCGTGGCCACGTGGCCACTCGCGTCTTCCAGGCCCTGCGCATCGTGGTCAACGACGAGGTCGACGAGCTCGACGCGGGCCTCGCGGCGGCCCTGGACGTCCTGGCCCCCGGGGGCCTGCTCGCGGTGATCTCGTACCACTCGGGGGAGGACCGCGCCGTCAAGGCGGCCCTGCACGAGGCCGCCACCGGCGGGTGCCACTGCCCCTACGAACTCGGCTGCGTGTGCGGCGCCGTGGCGCGGGTCACGCTGACGCGCGCCAGCGCCCTGCTGGCGAGCCCCGAGGAGATCGACGTGAACCCCCGCGCGCGTTCCGCGCGCCTGCGCACCGCCCAGAAGGTGGGGCCGTGAGCGTCGTCAGCCTTCCTCGCCGCGACGTGGTCACCCCACGTCGAGAGAGCGCCCCTCGACCGCGCGTGCGACCATCGACGCGCGTCGCCCCCACGCCGACGACCCGCGCAGCCGCGCGGCCTCGCCACGCCCATGCCCCGGGTCGTCTGGCGTCGATCTCCGTGCCGCGCAAGTCCGTCGCGGTGCTCGTCGCGGCCATCGTCCTCGCGATGATGGGTTCGATGTTCGAGACCAACCGTCAGGTCCAACTCCATGAGTTGCAGAGCCAGGTGCTCCAGGAGCAATCGGCCTACGCCGCCCAGGTGGGCTCGCTCACCAACCTCTCCGCCCCCAGCGTCGTCGTGTCCCAGGCAAACGCCCTTCACCTCGTGAACCCCACTTCGGTGACCCAGGTTCCCGCCACGTCGCTTGATGCGATCCTGCCCCTGCCGAAGTTCACAGGTTACGCACCGGTCACATCAAGGACGCAGCGGTGAGCTCGCGCGCGACCTCGACCCACGCGCGACGCCAGACGACGATGCACCCCCCGCACACGTCGACCTTCTCGCCGCGACGACTGCAGCTGGTGCGGGGCATCTTCATCGTGCTCTTCGCCGCCCTGGCCGTGCGGCTCTTCGCCCTGCAGATGGTCGACCATCGCTACTACGCCACCTTGTCGGTCGGCCAGGTGCGTCACGACCTGACCACGACCGCCCTGCGGGCGGGGGTCTACGACCGCCACGGCGAGATCCTGGCCATCTCCGAACCGACGTCCTTGGTGGTCGCCGACGACATGCAGATCAGCCAACCCGCCACCGAGGCCCAGGCGCTCGCCGGATTGGTCAAGGTGCCCGTGCCGACCCTGACGGCCCTGCTGTCGAAGAGGGGCCCGGGCAGCGGCTACGTGATCTTGAACTCGAACCTGGACCTGAGCGACGGCAAGGCCATCGCCAACGGGGACTTCCCGGGTGTGGTCGTGCAGAACTCCTCGATGCGCTCCTACCCCGACGGGACCCTGGCGCAGTCGCTCCTGGGACGCACCAACGCCGCGGACGTCGGCTCGACGGGCCTGGAGTACCAGTACCAGAGCAGTCTGGCGGGCCAGAGCGGCATCACGCGCGAGTTCGTCTCCTCCTCGGGGGTCGCCCTGCCGAGCACCTACAGCCGCGTGATCAAGGCGGCCCAGCCGGGGGTGGGGCTCGAACTCACCATCGACGCACCGCTGCAGTTCGTCGCCGAGCGGGCGCTGGCGACACAACTGCACGCGGTGGGCGGTCTCACCGGCGTGGCCATCGTGATGGACGTCAAGACCGGCGAGATCCTCGCCGACGCCTCGCTGGTCAACACGGCGACGCGCGCGGGCGTGCTGGGCCCCGTTCCGGCCTGGGGCACGTCGGTCGGCGTGCCGGGCATCGAGCAGACGATCAACAACCTGGGCTTCACGCAGGCCTACGAACCGGGTTCGGTCTTCAAGGTCGTGACCTTCTCGGCCGCGCTGGCCGCGGGCGACATCACGCCCGAGAGCGTGTTCGCGGTGCCCAACTCGGTCGTGGTGGGAGGACGTTCGTTTCACGACGCGGAGAACCACGGGCTCGAACACCTCAGCGCCACCCAGGTGCTGGCGCTCTCATCGAACATCGGCACCTACGAGATCGGGGCACGGGTGGGGGAGAACGGCATCCTCGCCCAGGTGCAGCGCCTCGGATTCGGTCAACTCACCGCGGTCGACTTCCCGGGCGAGACGGCCGGACTGCTCGTCAACGCCGCCAACTGGTACGCCAGCGACCAGGTGGCCCTGCCCATCGGCCAGGTCGACGCCGTTCCGCCCATCCAGATCCTCGACGCCTACAACACCATCGCCAACGGCGGCGTCTACGTCGAGCCCAAACTGGTGCGCGGCTTCGTCGAGCCCGACGGCGTGACCAAGGCCACGCTGCCCAGCGCGTCGCGCGTCGCCCTCACCCCGACCGTGGCCCAGACGATGAACAAGATGCTCGAACAGGTCGTGCTGGCGGGCACCGGCACCAACGCCATCATCCCCGGCTACCAGGTGGCGGGCAAGACCGGCACGGCCACCATGCCCTACCCGGGCAAGGACCAGCTCCTCACCGGCGACTACAACGCGAGCTTCGTCGGCTACGCCCCGGCGAACAACCCGGTGCTGTCGATGATCGTGGTGGTCGAGCGGCCCCAGACCACCATCTTCGGCGGCGCGGTGGCCGCACCGGTCTTCCAGCAGGTGATGTCCTACGCCCTGCGCCACTACGGCATCCCCTCGAGCGGCACCATCGTCAAGCCGCTCACCGGGACCGGCGCCTCGATCTCTTCGGACGTGACCTGATGCAGCTCGGCGACCTCTTCGACGACCAGACCTTCGACGTCGTCACCGCCAGCATCGAGGTGGACCGCGTCGAGATCGACTCTCGAAAGTGCGAGTTCCCGTCGCTGTTCTTCGCCCTGAGCGGGACGAGCACCGATGGGGCCAAGTTCGTCGCCCACGCCGTGGACCACGGTGCGGTCGCGGTGGTGTCCTCGCGCGCCGTCGCCTCACCCGTGCCGGTCGTGGTGCTGCCCGAATCGCAGCTCTACGGAGCCTTGGCCCACTGCGCCGCCGCCCTCAGCGGACACCCCGAGGACGGTCTGAGCCTGGTGGGCGTCACCGGTACGAACGGCAAGACCACCGTCACCACGCTGGTGGCGGCCCTGGTCCGATCCCTGGGATGGAACGGCGCGACCATCGGCACCTTGACCAACGAGCGCACCACGCCGGCCCAGCCCGAGATGTATCGCACGCTGGCCGCGCTGCGACGCGACTTCGACCCGCAGCGCCACCGGTCGGTGGTCGCGCTGGAGGTCTCGAGCCACGCCCTCGAGCAGCATCGCGTCGTGGGCAGCCGCTTCGCGGTGGTCGCCTTTACGAACCTGAGTCACGACCACCTCGACTATCACGGCACCATGGAGGCCTACTTCGCGGCCAAGTCCCGGCTCTTCGCGGCCGAGTACTCCTCGCGGGCCGTCATCTGGGTCGACGATCCCTACGGCGCCCGGCTCGCCGACGCCACGCCCGTGGCGGTGGCGCGGGTGTCGCGCGGCGACGCGAGCGACGTGACGGCCACCTTGGGCGGGACGGTCTTCTTCTGGCGCGGACACCTGGTCAACACGCCCTTGATCGGCGACTACAACATCGACAACGCCCTGGTGGCGATGACCATCGTCTCCCAGCTCGGCGGCGACGACGGGGCGATCGCCGCGGCGATGGCCGAGGTCGCCGTGGTCCCGGGCCGATTCGAAGTGGTCCACCACGGCGAGTTCACGGTCGTCGTGGACTACGCCCACACCCCCCAGGGGCTCGAACGGCTCCTCCGCTCGGTGCGCGACCTCGGTGCGCGCCGGGTGGTGACGGTCTTCGGCTGCGGCGGCGAGCGCGACGTCGCCAAGCGCCCCGAGATGGGTCGCGTGGCCAGCGAACTCTCCGACGTGACCATCGTGACCTCGGATAACCCGCGCAGCGAGGCGCCCGATGCCATTATTGATGCCATCATCGCCGGGGCCCTGGCCACCGCCGACGTCGAGCGAGTGGTCGACCGACGCGCGGCCATCGCCCGGGCGTTGGACGCAGCGCAACCCGGCGACGTGGTGGTGGTGGCCGGCAAGGGTCACGAGACCACGCAGTCCTTCGCCGATCGCGTGGTGCCGTTCGACGACCGTGAGGTCGTCCGAGAATTGTTGAGGGATCGGTCATGTTGAGTTTGATGGAGTCGGGCGGCGTGGGTTTCCTGTTCGCCCTGTTCGTCACGCCCCTGTGGATCCGCTTCGTCCGCGAGCGCTCGCTGGGTCAGCAGATCCGTGAGGACGGTCCCGCCAGTCACCACGCCAAGGCCGGGACTCCCACCATGGGTGGCGTGGTCATCGTCGTCGCGGCGGTGCTCGGCTACCTGATGGGCCACGTGGGCACCTCCATCGTCTTCACCCGTGGGGGCATCCTGGCCGTCGGCGTCGTCATCGCCTCGGGCGTCCTGGGCTTCTGGGACGACTACCTCGGCATCCGCAACGCGCGCAACCTCGGCCTCAACAAGCGCGGCAAGTTCGCCGGTCAACTGGTCATAGCGGTGGCCTTCGCCACCTTGGCCGTCGGCTGGGTGGGCACGTCGACGCACCTCTCCTTCACCCGCGTCACCCTGCCCGGCTGGCACCTCTCGATCGTCGGCTGGACGGTGCTGGCCATCTTCGTGGTCATCGCCTCCTCGAACGCGGTGAACCTCACCGACGGTCTCGACGGCCTGGCGGCCGGGTCGGGCGCCTTCTCCTTCGGCGTCTTGTCCATCATCGGCTACTGGCAGTTCCGCCACTACGCCATCTACCACCTGCACTCGGCCCTCGACCTCGGGCTCGTGGCGGTGGCCCTGGTGGGGGCCTGTCTGGGCTTCCTGTGGTGGAACGCCGCGCCGGCGCGCATCTACATGGGCGACACCGGATCACTGGCGATCGGCACGGGCCTGGGCGCGCTGTGCCTCTTGATGAACCTCGACCTCTTGTTGCCCATCATCGGCGGTCTCTTCGTCGCCGAGACCGCCTCGGTGATCCTGCAGGTCGTGAGCTACCGCGTCTTTCATCGACGGATCTTTCGCATGGCGCCCTTCCACCACCACTTCGAGCTGCGCGGTTGGCCCGAGATCACCGTGATCATCCGCTTCTGGATCCTGGCCGGCCTGCTGGCCATGCTGGGCCTGGGCATCTTCTACGGCGACTTCCTGCGAACGGCCAAGGTGGTCTAGGCGGTGGCCCGGGTGCTCGATCGCCTCCTGCAGCCCTTCCCCCGCGGGGACCGGGCCGGCACCGCGCTGCTGATCCTCGTCACCGTGATGGTCGGTTACGGCACGGTGATGGTCGCCTCGGCGAGCGACGCCCAGTCCGCGCTCAACGGCGGGACCTCCTTCGCCCTCGCCGAGCGCGACCTCATCTTCCTCGCCCTGGGAGCCCTCGCGTTCTGGCTGGCCGCTCGCGTGCGTCTCGCGGCGTTGGTGGGCCTGGCGCCCGCGCTCGTGGGGACGGGACTGGCGCTGCTCGTGGCGGTGGAGCTGGTGGGCGTGACGGTGAACGGGGGAAAGCGCTGGCTCCCCACGCCGGTGGTGCCGATCCAGCCCTCGGAGTTCTTCAAGCTCTTCGTCGTGCTCTACGTCGTCTGGGTCCTCGCGAACCATCACCGCGACCTCGGCAACTGGCAGCACCTGACCCTGTGGATGTCACCGGTCATGATCGGTGCGGGGCTCATCCTGCTCGAACACGACCTGGGGACCGACACCGTGGTCGCGGCCATCGCCCTGGCGGTGCTCTTCGTCGCGGGTCTGCCGGGGCGCCTCGTGCGCGCCATCGTCCTCCTGGCCATCCCCGTGGGCGGCGTCTACGCCCTGGCCGAGCCCTATTCGATGTCGCGACTGATGTCCTTCCTGCACCCCAACAACAACCTCTCGACCTCGGGCTACCAGCTGCTGCAGTCGCGCATCGGACTGGGGGCCGGCGGCTTCACCGGTCTGGGTCTGGACCACAGCCGCGAGAAGTGGGGGCTGTTGCCCAACCCCCACACCGACTTCATCTTCACCATCATCGGAGAGGAACTGGGCCTCATCGGCACGCTCAGCGTGATCGCTCTCTTCGTCGCCTTCTTGATGGTCGCGACGCGCATCGCGCGCCAGTGCACCAACGAGGTCTACCGCTTGATCGTGGTGGGCGTCGCCGTGTGGATCGCCCTCGAGGCGGTGATCAACATCGCGTCGGTCGTAGGCTTCTGGGCAGTGACCGGCATCCCGCTCCCCTTCTTCTCCTACGGCGGGACGGCGCTCATCACCGAGCTCGCCGCGATCGGGCTGCTCTACAACATCGCCCACGACCGCAGCCGGTCGGCGCGCCTGGTGATCACGGCGTCGTCGCCGGGTTTCATCGCGGTCAGCGCTCCGGCGCGTGCGCCGCGGGCGGCCGTCACGCACCGCAGCCCGAGTCGCGCCCCGCGATCGTGACGCGCCCCGTGGTCCTCACGGGGGGTGGGACCGGGGGGCACATCTTCCCCATGCGCGCCGTCGCCGAGGCCCTCGGTGAGCTCGGCGTCGCAGCGCAGGACATGCGCTACGTCGGCTCGCGCCGCGGTCAAGAGGCCGCCCTGCTCGGTGGCGGACCCGTCGCCCTGACCCTGTTGCCCGGACGCGGGATCCGGCGCTCGCGGCGAACCTCGCCGCCCTGACGGGGCTGGCCGCGGCGATGGCGCGGGCCCTCTACGACGTCGGTCGCTGGCGGCCCAGGGTCGTGGTCTCGGTGGGCGGCTACGCGGCCGCGGCGGTGGCGACCGCGGCGGTGCTCTGGCGACGTCCCCTCGTGCTGGTGGACCTCGACGCCACGCCGAGCGTCACGCACCGGCTCCTGGCGCGCTTCGCGACCGTGCGCTGCGTGGCCCTGGGGGAGGCGTCGGCGGGCGTGGTGGTCACCGGCGCGCCGGTGCGTCAGGACCTGGCCGGCATCGATCGCTCGACGGAAGGGCGCCAGAGCGCCAAGGCGCGTCTGAGCCCCCCGATCGACGCCGGCCGGCGGGTCGTGGTGGTGATGACCGGCTCCCTGGGGGCCACCCGGGTCAATCGCGCCGTGGTCGAGCTCGCCGAGCGCTGGCGCGACCGCGACGACCTCGCGCTCGTGCAGGTCACCGGACGTCGCGACCACCAGTGGGTGCTCGCGTCACGTCCCGCGGTGGGCCGCCTCGACTACCGGGTCATCGAGTTCGCCGAGATGGCCACGTGGTGGGCGGTGGCCGACGTGGCGATCTGTCGCGCCGGGGCCATGACCGTGGCGGAGTTGACGGTCCTGGGCCTGCCGGCCATCCTGGTGCCCCTGCCGGGCGCGCCGGGCGACCACCAGGGTCACAACGCCCGCAGCCTCGCGTCGGCCGGCGCGGCCGTGGTGGTGACCGACGCGCACTGCGATGCGCCGACCCTGGACCGAGAGGTCGCCGAGATGCTCGAGGGCGCGCGCTGGGACGAGATGTCGCGCGCCGCCAAACGCTTGGGCCGGCCCGACGCCGCTCGCGAGATCGCCCGCGTGGTCCTGGCGACGGGGGAGGGGTCGTGAGCCTGTCGGCGGGCACCCGAGTGCACGTGGTGGGCGTGGGCGGCGCGGGTATGAGCGCCCTGGCGGTGCTGCTGGCCGAGTCGGGCTGTGCGGTGAGCGGCTGTGACGCGGGCAACGCCGCGGTGCTGGCGGAGCTGGCGGCTCGCGGCGTCGCCGTCGCGGCGTCGCACGACGCGCACCACGTGGAGACGGCCGACGTGGTGCTGTGGTCCCCGGCGGTTCGCCTCGACCACGAGGAGCTGGCGGCCGCGCGCGAGCGGGGCGTGACGATGATGGCTCGTCCCCAGGTGCTCGCCGAACTCTCGCGCACGATGCGCCTGGTGGGCCTCACGGGCACCCACGGCAAGACCACCGCGACCTCGATGCTGGTGTGCATCATGGCGGCGGCCGGGCGCGACGACGCCCGCCTGGTGGGAGCGCCGATCCGCGGCGTGGGCTTCAGCGGCCACTTCGGTCCCGGTGACCTGCTGTGCGAGGTGGACGAGAGTTACGGGGCCTTCGCCGAACTGAACCCCTACGCGCTCGGGCTGCTCAACGTCGAGCCCGACCATCTCGACCACTACGGGACCCTCGAGAACCTCGAGGCCGCCTTCACGGCCGTGCTCGAGCGCACGACCGGCCCGGTGGTGGTCTGGGGCGACGACCCGGGCGCGGCCCTCGTCGCGCGCCACGCCCTTCGCGACGTCGTGCGGGTGGGAACCACCGGCGACGTCGAGTGGCGCGTCGGCGACCTGCGCGTCTCGCCGGGCTCCGCGCTCTGCGTGCGGGCACGACTGAGCGGCGAGGTGGAGCTGGACCTGGAGTTGCGCGTGCCCGGCGCGCACAACGTGGCCAACGCCGCGGTGGCGGCGGTGCTCGCCCTGTCACTCGGGGTGGCCCCCGTCGACGTGACCCGGGGGCTGGCCGCCTTTCGCGGGGCGCCGCGGCGTTTCGAACCGGTGGGCCACTGGCGTGGCGTGCCGGTGATCGACGACTACGCGCACCTGCCCGGGGAGATCGCCGCCACCGTGGCCGCCGCGCGCGCCCTCGGCTACGAGCGCGTGGTGGCGGTCTTCCAGCCCCACCGGGTGACGCGAACCACCGCCCTGGCCGCGCAGTACGCGCCCGCCTTCGACGGACTCGCCGGCGTGGTGGTGACCGACATCTACCGCGCGGGCGAGGCGAACCCCGCGGGGGTCACCGGGGAGGTCGTCGCCGCCCCGCTCCGGGAGCGGGGTCTGACGCCGGTGCTCTACGAGCCCACCCTGGCCGACGCCGCGCGGGGGCTGGCCGAGCTGGGGTCGGGCGCCGACCTGCTGCTCGTGCTGGGGGCGGGCGACGTGACCGGGGTGCTCGACCTCCTGGGTCTCGACTCGACGAGCGCCGCGCACTTCTTGGGCGAGGATCCCCGCGTCGCCTACGACGCCGCCCTCGGAGCACGAACGACCTACCGCGTGGGTGGCACCGTGAGCGCCCTGGTGACCCTGTCGTCGCTCGCGGACCTCGACGAGCTCTCGGCGGCGCTGGTCGCGGCGCGGCGCCCCCTGTGGGTGGTGGGCAACGGGTCGAACCTGTTGGTCGCCGACGGGCCCCACGACGTGGTCGCGCTGCACCTGAGCGGCGACTTCGACACCCTGGCGGTCCTCGACGGCGAGGGCGACGTCGTGGAGGTGGTGGCGGGCGCCGCGATGGACCTGCCCGTGGCGGCGCGACGCCTCGCGGGCGAGGGCATCACCGGCTTCGAGTGGGCCGTGGGGGTGCCCGGCACCTTCGGCGGGGCGGTGGCCATGAACGCGGGCGGGCACGGTTCGGACATGAGGGCCAGCGTGACGCGCGTGGAGGTCTGGTCCGAGGGACGACGCCGGTGGCGCGAGGCCGCCGAGATGGACTTCTCGTATCGCCACAGCGCCCTGCGACAGGGCGAACTGGTGACGCGCGTCGAACTGCGCCTGGGTCGCGGTGACCCTGACCGGTCCCGGGCGGCGATCGGGGAGATCGTGCGCTGGCGGCGCGAGCACCAACCCGGTGGCGCGAACGCGGGGAGCGTCTTTCGAAATCCCGAGGGGGACTCGGCCGGCCGGCTCATCGAGGCCGCGGGTCTCAAGGGTGCACGGGTGGGATCGGCGCGCGTCTCGGAGAAACACGCGAACTTCATCATCGTCGACCCCGGCGGCACCGCGGGCGACGTCGCGGCCCTGATGGAACTGGTCCGCCGCTCGGTGGCCGATCGCTTCGGCGTTCTGCTCG
>CAIORQ010000037.1 GCA_903860745.1 uncultured Actinomycetes bacterium
CCGCCCACGATGGTGAGGTTCGCCGCGCCCTTGTAGAAGGGCCCGTCACAGGTCGCGCAGAAGTGGATGCCCGCGCCGATCAGGTCGGCCTCGCCCTCGGCCCCGGTGCGCCGGTAGGTCGAACCCGTGGCCACCAGGACCACCGGCGCCATCACCACGTCGCCCGTCGACAGGCCGACGTGCACCATGGCGTCTCGACGCTCCAGCGAAGTCACCGCCACCGCTTGGAGGATCTCCACGCCGTAGCGCTGGGCCTGGCGCGTCATGCGCTCGGCCAACTCCGCTCCGCCGACGCCGTCGGGGAACCCGGGATAGTTGTCGAAGCGCTCCGTCACGCCGGCCTGCCCGCCCGGCGCCGACTTCTCGACGATCAGGACCTTGGCGTTCTCGCGCGCCGCGTAGATCGCCGTGGTGAGCCCCGTTGGCCCGCCGCCGACGATGACCAGGTCGTAGGTGGGCATCTCGGGCACCCGCGAGAGTCCGATGCGGTCGGCGAGCTCGTCGTTGGAGGGCTCGACGAGGAAGGAGCCGTCGGGGAAGACGATGGTGGGGATGATGCGCTTGCCACCGTTGCGCGACTCGACCTCGGCCACCTGGTCGGGTCGGGCCACGAGGTCGATCCAGTCGTAGGCGACGCGGTGCGTCGCGAGGAACTGCTTGGCGCGGCGACAGTCGGGGCACCAGCTGGCCCCGTAGACGACCAGTGGGGTCTGTTCGGGCGAGTTCATAGTCATGACGCCAATCTATGTGGTGGGTGGGTGGTCGAACGCCGACGGCGCCCCACGAGGGGACGCCGTCGGCGGTCGCGATGAGGCCTAGCTGGCGGCGATGCCTTCGGAGGCCGTGGGGATGTTGAAGACGGTCTCCACCTGGGTCAGCGAACCGGCGGCACCGACGCGGTAGACGTCGATGGTCCCCGCCGCGCCACTCTCCACGTACAAGGTGGTGCCATCGGGCGAGACGGTCGAGTCCGTCGTTCCGGCGTGCGCAGTGGCGGCCGCGGCGTTGACCAGGGTCGGTGCGCCCGACCCGTTCTCGGTGAAGGAGCTGACGCTGGCGCTGCCGGCGTTGTCACCGAAGAAGTAGCCGTTGGCCGAGGACAGCCAGCACAGGGCCTTGGCGCCGTCGCTGACCGATCCGAGCGACGTCAGCGTGCCGTTGGCGTTCACGCTGTAGACACTCAACGAGCTCGTCGACGCCTCGACGCCCACCAGGTTGCCGGCCGCGTCGAAGTTGAACGCGAAGGGGACGGCGTTGTCGGCTGCGGTGACGACCGGGCTGGCGCCCAGCGAACCGTTCTGGGCGACCGAGAAGACCTCGTAGGAGTCGGTCGAGTGCTTCGTGGTCACCACCAGGTGCTGACCGTCAGGGGTGTAGCCCACCTGGCCGGCCCCGTGGACGAAGTCCGGGGGCGTGGTGTTGTTGAGCCCGAGCGAGCGGACCTGATTGGGCAGGGCCACGAGCTGGTCGCCGAACACACGGAACTCCGCGACTGTACCGGTCCCCCCGGCGTTCAAGACGGCCACGAGGTCGCCGTGCGAGGAGACCGAGTTCGGGAAGACTCCACCGCTCGAGATCTGCTCGCGCTCGCGCAAGCGCGCGCCGAAGACGTCGAACACCGTGATGGTGTTGCTGCCGGCGTTGGTCGCCACCAGTTCGCGTCCGCCGTCGATCAGGGCGAGTCCGCCCTGGCTGGCCAAGGGGTCGGCCACCGCGTTGGCGGCCACGGCTCCGAGTCCGCCGGTCGGGAAGGACCCGACGTATGAGATCGTGCCATCGGGACCACGCAGGTAGCTCAGGACGCTGTTGCCACTGACGTTGTCGGTCTCGACGAACAGGGCGTGCCCGGGACGCTGGAAGGGCGCCGCGCCCGCGGCCGTAGTGGTCGCGGCCACGCCCAGGCCCAGCAAGAGTGACGCCGCGGCGAGGGCTCGGATGGGAAGGTGCAGTTTCATTGGATTCTCCTTGGGATCGGCGGGATTGCCAATGAACTGTCCAGCGAGAAGGCGCGACGTTACATCGTCGTGCTCGCCGTCGCGCACGAAGGCACTACCGAGGGTGTGGTCGAGGGTGTGGTCGTCGCCACGGCCGACGAGCTCAGCTGCTCACTTGTCCGTAGCCGTCGTAGCTGTAGTACTTGATCCAGTTGACGTCCATCGTGCTCGTCGACCCGTTGGGCGCCGCCGTGCCGGCGGGAATGGCGTCGTCGAAGATCAGGAAGAAGGGCTGATCGAAGGGCCACACCTGCCCGCCGATCGTGAAGGTCGACACCGTGGCCCCGTCGGTCTGGGTGATGGTCCCCGCAGTCGCGTTGTAGACGTCGCTACCCCACACCTTGCCGTCGAGAATGAACGAGATGCTGCTCGGCGTCCACAGGATGCCGTAGGTGTGGAATCCCGCCGAGATGTTCGACAGCGGTGCGGTCAAGGTGACCCCCGAGCCCCCGTTCCAGTCGCTGGTGGAATTCGGGTTGTTCGCGTGCAGGGTGGCCTGGTCGACGCTGTTGCCCTGCAGACCCTCGGCGATGTCGATCTCTCCGCAGTTGGGCCAGCTCTGGGCGGGGAAGAAGTTCTTCCCCAGCATCCAAAAGGCCGGCCAGTTGAAGGTCCCCGTGGGCAACTTGATCCGGGCCTCGACCTGCCCGTACTCGAAGTTGACCTTGTCGGCGGTCGAGATCCGCGCGCTCGTCCAGTTCCCCGAACCCGCGGAGGCGCAGTTCGTCGTACACGAGGAGGTGATGGCGAGATCCCCGTTGCCGTCAGCACTCACGTTCGATGCGTTGGCGGTGTTGTCCTCGATCTCTCCGGTGCCGTAGTTCCAGCTGGGCAGGCCGGTCGCGGTCCCGGTGTACTGACCGATCTCGGGAGTGAAGACGTTCGAGGCCAGACTCGTGCCCGCCGCGCCCGTGAAGGACTGCGACCACAGCAGAGCGCCATGGGTCACGTCGAAGTTGGTGGTGCTGGGCGTCGCGGGGATCACGATGAGGTCGACGAGGTCGGTGATCTGCTGGACCTGGGTGGAGGGGTCGGCCGAGATGACGTCGCCGGCGATTCGCAGAGCCGTGCGCGTCCAGGGATAGGTCCCCTCGTTGGTCTGTGCCCCAGACCCCGTCGTAGTGTCCGAAGGCGGAGAGCCCGTGCTGGCGTTCGAGTTGTCGAGGGTGAACGACACGTCGCCGCTGGAGTCGGTGGTCCCCGACAACACGCCGTCGGGGGTGGCGTTGAGAGCGTTCTCGGCCCACGCTGTCACCTTCGACGCCGATCCCGCGAGATTGTCCACCAGGCTCACGGGTGCTCCAGCCAGGCTCTGCCCGTCGGCTCCCGTGACGTGCCAGTTGAGGGTGATAGAGGTCGCTGCGACCACGTAAGCCTGTAGCCAGCGGTCGGACGACGCGTAGGACTGGTCGATGAAGCTCGTGCCGTTGGCCGTGTCGTCGATCACCGATGCGCTGACTCCCGTGATCGACTCGAGACTCGCGCGCGCCTCGAGGGCCTCAGCCCGTCCGCTCACGGTGGCGCTGGCCGTGGCGAAGCCCGAGCGTGTCGTCGTGATGGTGAGCGTCGAAGCGACGTCCGGGGCAACGCCGCTCACCGTCACGAGACCGGTGACGCTGATTCCCACGACGCCCGACCCCGTGGCCTCCCCGGTCCACGACCACTCGGGGTCGTAGTCGGTGATCGGGACCGTGAAACCACCCGCCGTGGGGGTCACGTCACCGAAGGTGGGAGCCAGACCCGACCCGAGCGAGGGAGTGGTCACCGTGAGCAATTCGCTCGAGGTCGCCCTGCGGTAGTCGGCGCTTCCGGCAAAGGTCGCCACCAAGTGATGACGCCCAGGGGTCACGTCGACGCCGGAGAGAGAGGAGAACCTGACATTGCGGGCGTTGTCACTCAGGAGCAACGAATCAAGGCGAAGGGAGATCGCACCGGGCACTCGCAGACCCCGGGGAGTCTCGGCGCTGCATCGCACGGAGAGTCTCGCCAGTGAGGTGGTCGCCACCGACGTGGCCGAGGCCCTCACCGTGACGATCACGGGCGAAGGTAGGACCGTCAACGTCGTGGGCCTCGACGACACGGTCGAGGACCCGCCATGGGTGTAGCGCGCGATCAGCGGATAGGTGCCGGCGTTGAGCCCGGTCGATGACGGCGCGCAGCTCTCGTGGCTCGACGTGACCACCACGGAACACAGCGCCCTCGATCCACTCCAGAACGACACCATGCCAACGCCCGTCCCCGAGATCGTGGCCGTCAGACGAGCGGAACCCGCGTAGTCGTATGAGGACTTCCTCAACCCAATTTCCACGCGCGCGCGACGTGAGGTGCGTGGCGCAACCCAAGGCTCCGCTCTCGGGTTGCCGAGCAAGGAATCAAACAGAGGCACGGCGAGGGGGCTGCGAAACAGTACGCGGTCTAGGGACCGGTGTTGGGACGAGACTGCGGAGGCAACCGCGAACGAGGGAACCGAAGCGCCGACCACGCCGACGCCGAGCGCCAAGGCCATGGCCATGGCCAGTCTCTTAGCGCCCCGCAACGAGGATCTGTTTGGACCGAACGACAACTCGGGCTGGTTCCTCTCTGGTTCATGAAACCGACTGCCCCGACGCGAGTACAAGAAACTCACCTTCGGAGCACATCAGCGCCGAAAAACTCCGCACGTCAACTCGGTCCGACCATGTCAGCGTAGTGAAGGGCGAGCACCGGCGGGCCCGCCATGACGGTTCCGTGACCGAATTCCTGATTCCGCTCTCTCAACCAGCGACTATGGGGGTGCCCTCACATGAGTAGGAAGCGACCGACGCCACGAATGTCACCACCTGGATCCGAAGACGCAGTTCACGAATCGGCTCCAACGGCAGTTCTCTACGTGCGTGTGAGTACGAAGGAACAGGCAGAACGAGACGGTGACCCTGAGGGCTACTCGATCCCCGCCCAGCGCGAAGCGTGCCAGCGAAAGGCAACCTCCCTGGGGGCTATCGTCATTGACGAGTTCGTGGATCGAGGTGAATCAGCCAAGACTGCCGATCGACCCGAGTTGCAACGATTGCTCGAATTGGTGCGCAACACGCCGCCAACATTCGTTATCGTCCACAAGATCGACCGTTTGGCCCGCAACCGCGCTGACGACGTCGAGATCAACCTCGAGTTCAAGAAGGCCGGAGTGCAACTCGTTTCAGTCACCGAGAATATTGACGACACTCCCTCGGGGATTCTCCTTCACGGAATCATGAGTTCGATCGCGGAGTTCTACAGCCGCAACCTCGCCAATGAGGTTATTAAGGGAAGCGTTCAAAAGGCGAAGTCCGGTGGAACGCCTTCCAAGGCCCCCATTGGTTACCTCAATGTCCGCCGAATCGAGAATGGTCAGGAATCCCGGACGGTTGAAATCGATCCGGAGCGCGGGCCGCTGATGCAGTGGGCCTTCGAAGAGTATTCAAACGGCGAATGGACCTTGCGCAAACTCCTCGCTGAAGTGACCGATCGCGGACTCACCTCCACGGGCGGGCCGAACACACCTTCGAAGCCCCTCGGTCTCTCACACTTCCACGGACTGCTCCGTCACCCCTATTACATTGGCATCGTCCGCTACAAAGGTGTCCTCTACGAGGGCAGGCATGAACCCCTCGTTTCACAAGAGACCTGGGACCGAGTCCAGACGCTCCTAGCCGCCAACAATTTCGCGGGCGAGAACAGCGTGATCACCCGCACTACCTC
>CAIORQ010000038.1 GCA_903860745.1 uncultured Actinomycetes bacterium
CGGGCACCATCGCCGTCACCTCGTCCCACACCATGTCGGGCCTGAAGGTGCAGACCACCATGAACTTGTTCATCACGATTCTCCTTGTTCTTGTCGTTGGGGCCCCGACGCCTGGCTCAGGCGACCACTCGTCGTTCCATCTTGGGGATGCCGGGCGTCGTGTCGTTGACTCCCCAGCTGATGATGACCTGGGGGCTGATGCGAAAGCGCGGGGAACTCTCGTGTTCCTCCACGTGAACCGCCCCGATCACCTTGACGCCGCGGGGGCTCCAGGGACTCACCGACGCGAGGTCGTCGACGACGACCGTCGCCCGAGGGTTCACCAGGACGTTCTTGTACCGAACGGTGTGGGTGATGTCGAAGCCGGCCGTCACGATGTCGTCACCCTCGACCGAGAAGACCACGGGGGTCACGTCGGGCTTGCCCTCGGGGGAGGCCGTCGCGAAACGCATCAGTGGCTGGGCGTCGAGATAGGCGCGTTCGGCGTCGGTGAAGGTGCTCATTGGTCGTCCTCGTGATCGTGGTCCGGGCGCGCCGCACGGATCATCGACACCACTCTAGTTCATTATTTGTGTGCGCACGCACTAATATACCGCTATGGACAAGACCTCGATCCCCCCTCTCAGCGCGAGTGAGGAGTCGGCGTGGCGTGCGCTGACCTACGTGGCGAACCACCTTGTGAAGGTGCTCGGCGAGGACCTGGCGACTGACGCGCCGGTCACCTTGTCCGAGTACGTCGTCCTGGTGCACCTCTCGGAGGCCGAGGAGCGACGACTTCGTATCGGCGACCTGGCTTCGATCAGCGCCCTCTCGCCGAGCCGCATGTCGCGCCTCGTCGACGACATGGCCGCGAAGGGTCACCTCACCAAGAGCCGTCGGGCTGACGACGGCCGATGCACCTGGGCGACCCTGACGCCCCTGGGACTGAGCACGTTGCAAGCGACGTACCCGACGCAGCTGCGCAACGTGCGTCGCCGCGTCTTTGACCCACTGACGAGCGACGACGTCCAAGCGCTCGACACCGCGCTGTGGAAGATCCGAATCGCTCTGGATCCGGTCACCCCCGCCCCCCTCCCAGGGCGAGGCCCGCGGCCCAGTCCCACAGCGGCTGCACCCAGCTCGATCTAGCCGCTCAGCGATCAGGGCGTGATCCGAGGGATCGCTCAGGACATCCTCTTGTGCACCGGGCGGGGCTCGATGATCGACCCGTCCGAGCGGCGCAGGCCGTAGCCGACGCCACGGTCCCAGAACACGTGAGCGGCCCACGACAGACCGAGCACCACCCCGGGCGCCGCCCGCAGCGCCGTGGCCGCACCGACGAGGGCCACGGGCCCGCCCAGACGATGCACCAGGTTGTAGGGACGCACCACTCGTGGGGGCATGAGGCCACCGACGTTCGCGGGGCCCCCGATGCCCGCCAGGAAGCTGAGGTCCGGCCCGATCACCCCGAGGGGTACGAGCCACCACGCAGCGTGCGCACGCCACAGCACCTCGATCGCCGCGCCCACAGCGACGAAGGCGGCGGTGATGGGAAGCGGTCGCCACACGTGCCTCACGTTCACCGCTCCCCCGGGACGATGCCCCGCACCAGGCTCGCGACCATCCGATTGAAGCTCCGATCGATGTCGGCGCTGAGCCCGAACCCGCCCGCCGCCTCGAGCGACACGAAGCCGTGGAGCGCCGCGCGAAACGCCCGGGTGACGTCGATCGCGTCGTCTCCCGAGATCGCGAAGCCCTCGAGCACCGACGTCACCACGCTCAGCGCCTCGTAACCGGCTTGCTCGTCCATGAGGTCCCCCGGCGCCGCCGCCCGCACGGTGGCGGCGTAGCGTCCCGGGTGATCGCTGGCCCAGCGCCGGTAGGCCGTGGCGATGGCGACCATGGCCTCGCGCCCCGATCGCCCCACGGCGCTTCGACGCATGACGTCGGCCAGTTCTCGCTTGGCCGACACGGCCATCTCTCGGTGCAGTCCCGCGGTCCCTTCGACGTGCTTGTAGAGGGTCGGCTGCTTGACGCCCAAGCGCTGGGCCAGGGCCGAGATGCTGAGCTTGTCGAAACCCACCTCGTCAGCCAGGTCACCGGCCTCGGCGACGACCAGGGTCGCGGAGAGTCCGGCCCTAGCCATTGTGGGTGACCTCGGCAGCGAAGTCCGTCAGCAGCGCGTTCACGACGTCGGGTTGCTGGGAATGTGGGTAGTGCCCGGCATCGGCGATCATCTCCACCCGGGCCCCGAGCTGGCGAGCGATCCAGTGCGCCTCGTGCTCCGGCGTCGCGAAATCGGGGTCCCGGGCGCCCATGATCACTAGGGCGGGCACCGAGACCTTCACCAGCGCCTCCTCGGCCCTCCGGTGGCTGGTCTTGAGCGTCTCGACGAAGGCCTCGCGATAGCCGGGTCGCGCCAGGGCACTCGTGACCGACCTCCGGTAGGCGTCGAAGTCCGGGGGCTTTCGACCGGCGAACAACTTCGCCACGTACGACCTCCACGAGCTGACCACCAAGGGCTTGGACATCAGCACCGACATCGCCAGCCTCTGGAGAGCGCTCACCTCGGGGTCCCGCACGAAGGGTCCGATGAGGACGAGCCCCGAGACGAGCTCAGGGTGACGCGCCGCCGCGATCACCGCTGCCCCCGCGCTCATCGAGTTCCCGACGACCACGGCGGGACCACCGAGCTCCGTGATGACCGCCGCCAGGTCCCGGCTCGTCGGCTCGTCGCCGTAGGTGACGAAGGTGGTGTCGCTCTCACCGTGGCCCCGAAGGTCGACCGACGCGACGCGGTAGCCCGCCGCCACGAGGGCCGGGACTTGAAATCGGTAGGAGGAGCGCAGATCGCCCATGCCCGGGCTCAGCACCAGCAATGGTCCCGACCCCTCGACGCTGTAGGCGATGCGCCCCTCGCCCGTCGCTACCAATCTTGAACGAGTGTCGCTCACGGTTCCCTCCATATAACATTACTTAACCGTTTGGCTATAGACTATAGCCAATACCGGGTCGTGTCAAGCGCCCGGTCGATCCGGCCCGCGAGACCGCTCCACCGGCTCTCCTCGGGGCGACCGCCCCACTGGACGGTGTCCCCCAAGGCGCCCGATGGTCGGGCGGTCCACATCGAGTGGCCGTAGAGTGAGGTCGATGCAGACGCGACGTAGGTCCAGCGGTAGCCGACGCCCCGGCGCCGTACCGGGAGGTGTCGTCGCGCTCGGCGCCCTTCTCCTGGTCGCCACCCTCATGTCCATCCCGCGCAGCGGCGCGGCGGCGATCACCGACACTCCCTTTCCCCTGGGCACGCCCAGCGCGAGCGACGTGTCGGGCTACACCTTGCCCGCCTCCACCTTCGCGGGCTACCACGAGACCTACGCCACCGGCTTCACCGGGTCGTCACTCCCGGCCAACTGGCTGGCCTATGCGGGCCAGCCGGGGGGTGACCCCGGAGCCCTCTTCGACCCCAGCGCGGTCTCGGTCGCCAACAACCTGCTCACCCTCACGGCGAGCCAGAACGCCGCGATCAATCCGAGCACGGCGGGAGGCAACTGGGTGACCGGCGGGGTCTGCCACTGCCTCGCCCAAGGTTCAAGCCCGACCTACGGCGCCTTCTTCTATCGTTCACGGGTCACCGGCGCGGGGCCCACCACCGTCGGACTGTTGTGGCCCGACTCGGGAATCTGGCCCCAGGACGGCGAGATCGACTTCAACGAGACCACCGGTGGCACGGGACGCACGACGGCGAGCGTCCACTACTCCTCGGCCAACCGCCTGGTGCTCAACGACCTCGACATCACCATGACCGACTGGCACACCTGGGGCGTCATCTGGACCCCCACTTCGATCACCTACACCGTCGACGGTCAGGTGTGGGGGGTCGACTCCAACGCCGCGAGCATTCCCGACGTGGCGATGCACCTGTCGATCCAGCAACAGACCTTCTGCGGGGCGACGACTCCGCACGCCTGTCCGACCTCGACCCAGTCCACCCTCGTCGACTGGGTCGCCGAATACAGCGCGGACTCCACCGGCACGTCGACGACGAGCTCCTCGACCTCGACATCGACGAGCGCACCCACCACGACGTCGACGTCCTCTCCGACGAGCACCTCCTCGCCCGCCTCCACGACGACGTCGACCACCAGCGCCGCGCCGGTCACCTGGGCCGCGGGGGCGTCGGGCTCGTCCTCGTCGAGCTCTGCCTCGACCGACGTGGCCTACCCGAGCCTCGTGCCCGACGGCGACAACGAGCTCTACCTGGGCTACGCCTACACCCCCGGCGCGGCCCTCAGCTCCACCGATGGCGTGGCGAACTTCACCTCCCTCTCGAGCAACGCCGATCAATTCGTCACGAGTGCGACCACGTCCGACCCCACGTCACCGGTGGGCACGCAGGCCACGGCCGACCCCTCGACCTCGCTGGGCGTCGTCATGACGGCCACCGGGCCCGTCGGTGACGTCGTCACCCCCCGGGGTCACGTCCTCCAGGGCAGCGGCAACGGCAGCTCCGATGCCCTCGTCGTGACGCCCACGACCACCTCGGACGTCCTCGTCGCGGCTCTGCGGGTCTCCTCGGCCAGCGCTACGGTGGCCGCGATCTCCGGCGGTGACGCCACCTGGACCTTGCTGAACGACTACCGTGACGTGGCCCACGCCCAGGAGCTCGAGATGTGGATGGGCACCGTCTCGGGCACGGACCCCGATCCCGTCGTGGTCACACCGAGTGTCGCCAACACGACGGTCCAGATCGCGGTCCAAGAGCTCCAGTTCGCGCCCGACTCGACCACGACCACG
>CAIORQ010000039.1 GCA_903860745.1 uncultured Actinomycetes bacterium
GGTGGCAACAGCGGCCTGGAGGAGGGGCTCTTCCTCACCCAGTTCGCCGACCAGGTCACCGTCGTGCAGGCGCAACCCACGCTCACCGGCAATCGACTCCTCCAGGACAAGGTGCTGGCGCACCCCAAGATGGACGTCCTCTTCAACACGTCGATCCAGTCCTTCAACGCCGACGAGGCGGGGAAGCTCGAGTCGCTGTCCCTCGTGCGCGACGGGCAGACGTTCGAGCACCGAACGAGCGGGGCCTTTGTCTTCATCGGTCTCGATCCCAACACCGGTTTCCTCGACGGTCAGTTGGCGGTGGACGAGCGGGGCTTCGTGACGACCGACGCGCTCTTCCAGACCTCCCTGAAGGGTGTCTTCGCCGCGGGGGACGTTCGCAGCGGGTCGACCAAGCAGATCGCCTCGGCCGTGGGTGAGGGCGCCGCGGCCGCTATCCAGATCCGCTACTTCCTCGAGGCCTTCGAGGAGGAGAGGTCCGTCGGCTAGGGACCGAAGGGTCCGGCCCGGCGCGCGGAGCCAGAGTGCCGTGGCGGCGCCCGTGGCGGATCACGCCCGTGACTAGTCTGGTCTGCTGATGGATTTCGCCGATCGCCTGATCCCCGTCGACTTCCGGTCCGAGGTGCGAGGGCCCCTGCGTCGCCTCTACGTCGCGACCCTGATCAACTGCTTCGGCAATGGCATGGCCTTCGCGATGTTCGTGGTCTACCTGCACAACGTCCGGGGATTCTCCACCACCTTCGCCACCCTTCTGCTCGCCGGCACCGCGGTCGTCGGCCTGGCCATGGCCCCGTTGGGGGGCACCTTGGTCGATCGCTGGGGCCCGGGGCCCGTCGGCTTCGGCTCCTACGTGATGTCGGCCATCGCACTCACGTTGTGGACGGCGGTGCGTACCAGACCCGAGGCCGTCGGGGTCGCCCTCGTCCTCACCATCTCCCAGGGGGCGGGATGGGGGCCGGGCATGGTCATGATGACCAGAATGGTGTCCGAGGAGCATCGCCAACGCGCCTACGGGGTCAACTTCATGTTGGTGAACCTCGGCATCGGCGGTGGACTACTCGTCTCGGCGTCGATCGTGAGCCTCGCGCACCCGGGGAGCTTCACCGTCCTGTACCTCCTGGACGCCGCCGTCACACTGGGCGCCGCCGCGGTCTTCGCGACCATCATCCGTCACGGTCGGCCACTCCAGGAGGGGTCGAGGGAGAAGAGCGCCTCGGAGGGTTGGCGGGTCGCCCTCGGGGATCGGCGCCTGCGCCTGTACGTGATCGCGACCATGGTCCTCATCCTCGGCGGCAACGGTTCCGTGGACGCGGGACTCAGCCTCTTCGTGGTCAACAATCTCCACGTGTCGATCCACCTGATCGGTGTGGCCTTCTTCTTCAACACGTCCACCATCGTCCTGGGGCAGCTGTGGATCCTGAACCGGATCGAGGGCCGCAGCCGGACCAGGTCGATGGCCCTGGTGGGTCTGCTGTGGTTCGTCTTCTGGGCGGCGCTCGGAGCCTCCCTGGCGGTTCCGGTGGTCGTCGCGGTCATCGCGCTGTGCGCGACCCAGGTGCTGTTCGCCATCGGCGAGACCATGCTCTTCCCGGCGGGATCGGCCATCGTCAATCACATCGCCCCGGAGCACCTTCGGGGGCGATACAACGCGGCCGCCGGTGCGGCGTGGGGCGTGTCGAGCACGCTGGCCCCGGCCATTGCCGGGGCCTACTTCGCGCTACACCTCGGGAACTGGTGGCCCCTCGGCACGGGCATCACCGCGCTGATCGGCGGAGGGTTGATGCTACGACTTCACCGGGCGCTCACTCCCGAGGAGGATGGCGTCACGACGAAGTGATCCGCAGGCGATCCGGTCGGGTCACGGCCACGCCGGTGGTGGTCCGTCGAAGAACCGCGTTTGGTCTCCGCGACGGTCTAAGTTGCTGGTAAACCATCACCGAAGTGCGTTGACCGCGACGCGCCGACGAAAGAGGAGGCAGGAATGGAACGCAGGCTCCGTTGGACGTTGTGGCCGGTCCTAGTCATTGGAGTGGTGCTCACCATCGCGCCCTTCGCGATCTCGTTGCCGTCGAAGGGGGCGGCCGGGCAGAGGATGCTGGATAACTTCCACTCGCTGATGCAGCCCAAGGCGGTCGCGACCACGGTGAACTACTTCACGTACTTCGAGGACCTCAAGCCAGTGGCGCAGGCGGGACCGACCGCGGCCACGGAGATCCCTTCGATGTTCCAGGGTCTGGCCACCGCCATGCACCTCAATGAGACGCAGCTCGCGGGCATGATGGAGAAGAACTACCCCGCGCTCGCCCAGATGCTGGCCGGTTTCCCGCAATTGGCTCCCGTCTTCAAGGAGGTCGGAGCGGGTCTCGACTGGTACAAGCCGATCATCGCCACGATGGCGGCCAACCAGGCGAACTACGCCTCCGTCGACAGCCTTCCCAACTTCAACGACTTCACCTGGTTCTTCGTGGTACCGGGCATCTTGTTGATCCTGCTCGCCGGAGCGGGGTTGCTGTCACTGCGGCGCACGACCTCGTGAGCGCGGCGCTGGTGGTCGAGTCGCCGCCGAACTAGCCCCAATCGTTCACGAGTGATCTGAAATCGGTGTCAATTCGGTTTTTCACGTCGCCAAAGGTGTCTCTGGACTGATTGGGTTGATGTCACGGCCTTCCTGGTTTGCAAACGCGATTTTCGACCATGCAAAATGACTCGAGAGGCGTGTTGCGACGGCGCTGGTCCATCGTGGTCGTGCTGAGGGGAAGATGTTTCGCTCAAGTGAGTAGTGCGATGCGCTGATAGGCGCCGAGCAGGACATCGGTCGTCGGCCAGCCCTCGAGGAGGCGGACGATCCGACGTCGTGAGCGGTAGACGAGACGACCCGGCGCGTGAAAGATCTCCCAGCGCAGGGCCTTGGGGCGCGCGTCCTTCCAGGGTCCCTTCAGACACAGCAACTGGAACCAGCGAACGAGGTCACCGGAGAGGGCGACGATCATGAGCCAGTTGCTATTGGCCTCGAAGTTGGTGAAGGGGAACCGGTTGAGCCCGGACTCTTTGAGTCGTTGGATATGACTCTCGACGTGGGCGTGGGCGCGCATGGTCACGTCGAGGTCCACCGGGTCGCCTACTTGGTCGGTGTAAAAACCCCAGTAGCGAAACTCATGGCTGGGAAAGAGACTTCGTTGGGCTCCGGGGTGCAGTGGTTCTCGTCGCACAATCAGTCGCGTGCCCTCGGGCATCGAGGAGAGATTCACGTAGGTGGTGAGCTCACAGACCCCCGCCCCCTCGCGCAGTTCACCGTCTTGGGTGAGTGACGGTTGCCAGAGGTCGGCTTCCTCGAATGTTTGATAGAGAGCGCCCGTGATCTGGGCGTTCGACCGCGCCGCGACGAAGAATCCAACGTTTCGTGTCCGACAGGCACTGAGGAACTCTTTGGTGCAGCCCGCGCTATCGGCGCGCGCGATGACCTTGCGTGTGGTCGTCGTCGGATGCTCACCCACGTGGTGTCCTCGCGTGATAGCTGAGGGAAGTTGGTCAAGTGCCGCGTCCAAGAGTTCGACGTGGTCACCCGCGTTGTTGGCCGTGGCGTTACCCGCGCGCAACTTGGCCCCCAAGGTCTCACCAGTCAGGTCCGCGAACACGAACAGAGGGTGGAACCCGAAGCCGCCCTTGTAGTTGGGGGCTGCGTACTCCTTCAACTCCGAGTGCACGTCCACCAGCGACGCGTCGAAGTCGAGGATCACTGGTTCACTGCGCCGTTGGTCCAACTTCTTCCAGACCTTGGCGCGCACCTCGGCCAGGGCCTGAAGGAGTTCGCTTCGCTGCTTCGCGTCGAACTCGTGCAGGGTGCGATACACCGTCGAGTCCGAGGGGACCGATCCGAACAGCTCTTGTTGGCTGCGCAGGTGTTCAATGTCCGCACAGCTCTCACCGCCGCCAGCGAGCACGAGAGCCAACTGCACCAGCACCTTGCCCCGGTCGTGCAACGGCGCTCGTTCACCGCGTTGAGCAATACGTGAGGAGAGCGACGCGCCCAGCCCTAACTGGTCCGCCAAGGTGCCCAAGGCGTGAAGCCCGACGTGGGCGGCGACGCCGTGACCACCGGATTCCACACTGACGCAATTCGTTGAAGTATTCTGCATCTGAGAGGTGCCCTTCGTTCGCGGTGACTGGTTGAGTGATAACTCCAGTTTTCCTTGTGCGAAGGGCACTTTCGTGTATTGCGGTCAGTTGATCACGCGAACTCGTGAAGTATCGGGGCTAGCTACGACGCCTTCGACGCCGTGAGTTGCCCGAGCGTCGGGAACTGCCTGGCAATCGGCACGGACTCCGGCGTGTCCTTCTACGCCAATGAAACCGGTGGCACCTGGGACACGGCCGTCACACTGGTGGCCAACTCGCCGTCACCGTCCACCGCCTACTCGTCGGTGCAATGCGTCAGCGTCGGCAATTGCGTCCTGGCGGGCTACGACCAGGACCTCAGCGAGCGTGTCGCGGTGACCGAGACGGCAGGGGTCTTCGCCGCGCCGGTCGAGTTGACGTCGGCGACGTCGTACTCCTTCTTCAGCGGCATCGGTTGCAGCGACCTGCACGATTGCGTGGCCGTCGGTGAGGCGGTCAGCGGACGCCTGGCCATGTACGACGTCGAGACGGCGGGTTCGTGGGGCGTCACGGTGGAAATGACGACGCCGGGAGCGTCGGGCCAGGGTCAGTTCACCGGGGTGAGTTGTCCGAGCGAGGGTAACTGTGTGGCGGTGGGCAACGACATGGCCAACGGCGAGATGGCGGTCGCCACCGAGGCGGGAGGCCAGTGGGCGCCGCTCATCGACGTCGCGAGTCTCGACACCGCGGGGACCTTCAACGCGGTCAGCTGTCCGAGCGTGGGCGACTGCGTCGCGGTGGGCGTCGACACGAGCGATGGCGACCCCCTCTACGACGTCGAGACGGCTGGATCGTGGGCGGCGCCCGTCGAACTCTCCCAGAGCGGAGCCTTCAACGCGGTGAGTTGTCCGAGTGTGGGCAACTGCGTAGCGGTCGGCGCGGAGACGGGCGTGGCGCCCGTCGCGCTGACCCTCACGGAGATCGGCGGCACCTGGGGCGGCCTGCAGCCCATCGGAACCTCGAGGATCGTGCTCCTCGGCGTGAGTTGCGTGAGCGTCACCGACTGCGAAGCGGTGGGTGAGTCCCTCAGCCCCCTCGCTCCGATCACCGTCCACGAGACCGGCGGTGTCTGGGGGCCCGCGGTCACCTTGACGTCGACCTCGCCCTCCTACTCGCTGGCGGGTCAGGAGCTCAACGCCGTGAGTTGCACCTCGTCGGGTAATTGCGTCGCCGTGGGCGGCACGCCCTGGTCGCAGTTCACCAACGACGGCTTCGTGGCGACGCAGACGCAGGGACAATGGGTGACGGGCAGCAAGCTCTTTGACGGACCGTTGACGTCGGTGAGCTGTCCGACGCCAAACGACTGCGTGGCGGTCGGGAGCACCCCGACCTACGTCCCGACCTACGTGAGTGAGATCGACGGTGTCTGGTTCCTCTCGGTGACCATGAGCACGCCGGCGAGGACGAGACCCGCTCTGGCGGGAGCGTCGTGCCCGTCGGTCGGAGCGTGCATGGTCGTGGGCGAGAACCAGTACGACGTCCACCCCGACTTCGATGCGGTGTTCCTCGCCCAGCACTCGATCAATCTCGTCGGGACGGCGAGCAGAAGCGTCGCGGGAACACCCGTCGCGCTGATCGTCTCGGGTGCCTCCTCGGTGGTCGCTCCCTCCTTCGACGTGACGGGACGAGGATGCTCGACCCGGGGTTCAGAACTCTCGGCGACGCTTGCCACCACCTGTCTGGTCACCGCCTTCTACCCGGCCCACGCCTTCGTCCCCGTCGTCTCCTCGACGCCAGTCTCGGTGCGCTTCACGTCGGCGGCCCAGCGCGTCCTCAAGGTGACGGCGACCACGACGCACGGCGCGGTGACGGTGGCGGTGTCCGGCGGCTCGGGGAGAGGCCGGGTCGTGGTGAAGGTCGCCGGAAGGGGATGCGTCCTGCACGGACTGCGCGTGAGCGCTGCGAGGACGACGACCTGTACCGTGACGGCCACGAAGGCCGCGCAGGGCGTCTACGCGGCGACGACCTCCAAGCCGCTCAGGGTCAAGGTCACGAAGTAGGCCGCGTCGCTGCGACGGGCCGTCACGGTGACATGGCGGGACAGCCCACCACCCCCACGTCGATCGTCTCGATGCGGTCCGC
Source organism: uncultured Actinomycetes bacterium (assembly GCA_903860745.1). GTDB lineage: Bacteria > Actinomycetota > Acidimicrobiia > Acidimicrobiales > RAAP-2 > RAAP-2. The sequence goes on from CAIORQ010000039.1 coordinate 6,238, forward strand.
TCCCGTGGGCGTCCGTCCCGTACTGGGGGTCAAGAAGCCGTCGATGCGCCCCGTGGTCGTGGCCGCGAACCAGACCCCGCCCTGGGCGTTGGAGTCGGTGAGGCGTTTGCCGTAGAGGGCGCGGGCCCGGCTCAGCGTGTCGCCGAGGGTGAGGCCGGTGGCGGTGCGAACCAGTGGGTCGTGTCCGGGACCGAAGGAGAATCCGACGACCCGACCGTGGTCGAAGTACGCGGTCATCGCGTGCCAACTGGCGGTCGCGGCCACGCCGCACCTGGTGATGCCGGGCGAAGGCGTGACCTTCGTGGTGGGTGTCCCGAGCAGGCGATCGAGCGAGGCGACCGCGCTGGTCTGACCCGTTCCGAGGTGGACCTGGGCGAGACCCCGACCACTCACCGTGAGGGGCGGTGAGGCGCCCGCCGGCGCCGCCAGGCCCACCGTGATCGCGGCGACGCTGGCCAACGCGGCGGCGCGCAATGTGATTCGCATGAGACACCTCGATGGTCGTCGATGTTGACTTCTCTTCTACACCAGTGTTGTCGCGACGGGGCCCATCCTTACCGGGTCGACCGGTGCCCCGGTGCGCCCGACCTAGCCTCGGGGCATGGCCTCCGCCTCCGCTACCCACGACGCCCTCGCCATCCTCTGGGCGCTCTTGACCGCCCTGTCCAACGCGGTGGCGGTGACCACCCAGCACATCGCCAGCACCTCCTCGCCCTCGGGGTCGCGTGGATGGCGATTCATCTCCTACCTCGCGCGCCATCCCCTGTGGCTACTGGGGTGGCTGGCCATGGGCGGGTCCCTCCTCTTCCAGTCATTGGCCCTGCACTTCGCGTCCCTGTCGCTGGTGCAGCCCCTCTTGGTGTCGGAATTGATCCTGGGGCTGTTGCTGCGGCGTCTGTGGCTGCGACAAGTGGTCAGCCGTCGAGCCTGGGCGACGGCGGGGGTGACGGCGGTGGCGCTCGCCGCCTTCCTCCTCGCCGTCACGGGTTCGTCCCCCTCGTCGTCCGCGGCGGCGAACTGGACCACGCCGAGCGTCTGGAGTGCGCTCGTCGCCGCCGTCTTGGTGCTCGGCGGTCTGCGGGGGTCCCCGGGTCGCCGGGCCGCGCTGCTCGGCTCGGCCACCGCGGTGCTGTGGGCCCTCGAAGCGGCCTTCATCAAGGAGTGCACCGACGTGATCACCGGCTCGGGCTACGTGTGGCTGCTCACGCACTGGTCCTTCTACGCCTTCGTCGTGTGCGGGATCGGTGGGCTGGTCTGCGAGCAGTCCGCGCTGCACGTGGGGCCACTGCGCAATTCCCAGACGGCCATCGTCGTGGCCGACCCGGTGGTCAGCGTGGTGCTGGGGGCCTGGATCTTCCACGAGCGCCTCGGCCGGTCGCTGCCTGACCACGCCGGAGCGGTCGTGGCGCTGGGCGTGGCCCTGGTCGCGGCGGGCGCCCTGATCCGTGCGATACCCGCGACGATGGAGCGCCGCGCCGCGTGACCCAATGGTGAGTCCATCACGTGCCGGGGGCGGTGGGCCACCTCCGTTAACGTGGTGCGAGAGAGGAACCATGTCACGACGCGCCCGTCACATCACCGCACCGTCCCCGTCACGTCGCGTCAGGCGATTGGGTCGCGGCGCGACGACCGCACTGGTCGCCGCCACGACCTTCGGGACGCTGTTCGCGGCGTCGTCGGGTGGGGCCCAGACCCGGGTTGAGCCGAGTGGCGCAGCGGGCGCCCGACTCGCGCGTGTCGTGTCCACTCCCGCGCCGGTCTGTCAGAGCGTGGCGGCCACCGCCACGTCGAAGGCCAGGACCTCGTGCCTGGCCTGGTCGGTGCGCGACACCTGGGCGGGTCACGAGCCGGTCGTGGCGGTGCTCGACTTCCACCCCCAGGGCCAGGCCGCTGGGGTCTACGCCTACGCCGGATGGATGCGTACAGCGGCCACGGTGCTCGGCCTCTACCTGGGCTACGAGGGGCCCGGTACCACGACCCTGTCGAGGGGGCCCGAGGAGGTACCGGCCACGGGGCTGTCGCGACTCCTGGCCACCTTCAATTCGGGCTTCTACGAGAAGGACGGCGCGGCGGGCTTCTTCACCAATCACACCCTGTACTACCCGATGATCAAGGGTCTCGCCACCGTGCTGCGCTACACCGACGGCACCGTGGGCATCACGCAGTGGGAAGGGGGGCCCACTCCAGGACCCACCGTCGTGATGGCGCGACAGAACCTCCCCCTCCTGGTCAACAACTCCGCGCCCACGCCCTCGACCGCCAACAACTACGCCTGGGGCCTGACGCTGCACGGCGTCGCCGCGGTCTGGCGCTCGGCGTTGGGCATCGACCGCAACGGCAACCTGATCTACGCGGCCGCCCCGGCCCAGACCGCGGCCTCCATGGCGAGCGTCATGGTCCAGCTGCACTGCGTGCGCGCCATGGAGCTCGACATCAATCCCGAATGGCCGATCTTCGTCACCTACGCCGGACCGGGCGCGAGGAGCCCGACGCTCGACGTGCCCAACCCCAACCAGATCCCCAACCGCTTCCTCTACACCAGCACCAAGGACTTCTTCGCGGTCTTCCTCTCGCGCGGGCCGGGTGACCCGCAGCCGTGGTAGGCCGTCACGCGGCTCCGCGGCGTTCTCGGGTCCCCTGGTTCCTCGCCGGCGCCGTCGCGGTCCTCGTCGTCGCGGCGGGCGCCGTGGTGGCCGTGAGACCGAGCCACGGTATTCCCGCGACCATCGCCACGACTAGCACGACCGTCGTGGCGCGGCCCACCACGACCCTGCCCGCGGTCACGTCCTTCACCCTCTCGGCGGTCGGCGACAGCGACCTCGGCAACATCCCCCAGGTCCCGGTCAACCCGACCGCCTACCTCGCGCCGATCAAGGCCGCGGTGGCGGCCGACGTCGTCTTCGCCAATCTCGAGGGCACGATGACGACCCGGGGCTACTCCAAGTGCGGGGCGGGCTCCACCGAGTGCTACGCCTTTCGCGTCCCGCCGTCCTTCGCCGCCGCCTACCGCGCCACGGGCTTCACCGTGCTCAACAGCGCCAACAACCACTCCTACGACTTCGGCGCCCAGGGGCAGGCCGACACCTCGGCGGCCCTGGCGGCGGTGGGGATCGTCCAGGCCGGGCTACCGGGTCAGATCGGCCTCGTGCACGTGAAGGGCGTGTCGGTCGCCTTCGTCGACTTCGCCCCCTACACCTTGACCAACGACATGCTCGACACGACGCAGGCCGCGGCGCTCATCGCGCGGGCCCGGCGCGAGGCGAAGGTCGTGGTGGTCTACATGCACTCCGGTGCCGAGGGCTCCGACGCGGACCACGTCACGCGCCAGAGCGAGTACTACTTCGGGGAGGACCGGGGCAATCCCTACGCCTTCGCCCACTTCGCCATCGACGAGGGTGCGGACCTGGTGTTGGCCAGCGGACCGCACGTCCTGCGGGGCATGCAGTGGTACAGGGGTCGCCTCATCGCCTACTCCCTGGGCGACTTCGCCAACTACGACGCCTTCGCGAGCGGGGGGAACCTCTCGCTCTCCGCCGTCCTGCACGTCACGATGAGTTCCCAGGGACGGATCCAGAGCGCTTCCGTCGTGCCCATCACCATCGATTCGGGCGGTCAGGCCTTTGTCGACCCGACCCACGCCGCGTGGAACTTCATGAACCAGCTCTCGCGTGAGGACTTCGGAACGAGCGCGGCGCTCATCGGCGCAGCCGGCGCGGTAACGGTGCCGGCGGGGGCCTAACAGCCGCCGGCCGGTCCGGCGACCCCGCGTCCGAGGGTGGGCGTGTCGACGGTGCCGATGTTGAGGGGACGCGGGTTGGGTCCGAGGTGAACCACGTACCACTGACCGTGCCAGGAGATCAGCGAGGCGACGGCCACCGAGCGCACGACGTGGTCCTGGGAGTAGACGAGGCGCACTCCGGGCAGGTGCCAATAGCCGATGGAGTTCTCGCACCAGCCGGGCTCGATCCACGCCGCGTCGCCCGGGTTGACGTTGATCCCGAGGTAGGCCACGGGCCCGTGGCCGAAGATCGAGGCGTGGTAGGCGGCGAGGTCGAGCCGGTAGAAGGCGATGAGCCGGTCGGCGTAGTCCGACGCGGGGTAGGCGATCTCGTGGGTCTTCATCGCGACGTAGGCCGATTCGGGGAAGAACAGGCCCTGGGCCCGGGGCAGGGAATCGAGCGAGATGTCGTGGAACAAGCTCGCCATGCGCGCGCCCAGCGACGCGCCGAAGGGGGGCTCGACCACCTGGGCGCTCTGCGCTCCCGCGGTCGGTGCCGGAACGGCGAGGAGCACGGCGAGCATGGCGGCGCCGAGGGCACCTCGAGCGCGCCAGTGGCTGAAGCGACGTCGAACTATCACGCCACCAGCCTACGGTGGCGTGATCGGCGCCCACCGAGATCGAGGGTCGGAATTCTTAGGGGGTTCTTCGGCGGCACCCGGGTGCTTCACAGCTCTCGCCTCGAGCGTCGCGAGTCGACTTCGCTAGGGTGTACGAAACGAGGAGTTCGCCCCATGTCGCAGTCAGTACGCCGTTTCGCCGTCCTCGGATGCCTGGTGCTCGCCAGCCTCGGACCCGTCGTGGGACCCTCCGACGTCGCCTCCGCCGCGTCCACGACGGCGACGAGCCCCGTGTCTCTGATCTTGAACAAGACCGACGGCTACCTGGCCAAGGTGCGCGCTTACTTCTTGTGCAATACGGCCACCTGCAAGAAGGACCGCAGCACCCTGCTCGCCAGCGCCCGTTCGTCGATGACCTCGTTGTGGGGCCTCTCGAACGAGGCGGCCAGCGCCAAGGTCCAGTCCAAGTACCACGCCGTGCTCTCCCAGTACGTCAGCGACATGCGGGCCCTGAAGACCTCCTACTCGGAGTTCTTCGTGACCGCCTCGCGGGTCACCCTGTCGGGTCTGGTGGGGAACATCTTCTACCAGACCTCCGACGTCGCGTCCGACGTCAACGTCCTGCGCGCCCTGGAACAGAAGAAGACGGTCGCCTTCGACCTGTGGGTGGAGGGCGAGGCCGCCACCCTGGTCGCCATGCAGACCGACGCCTCGGCGCTGCAGTCGTCCTCGGCGACGACCGCCATCGGCATCTACGCCAACCAGTTGCTCGAGGCGGAGAGCCACTCGTTGATCTCCCACGCCCACGGTCCGGTCGCCTCCTTCAACGCGCAACTGGTCACCTTTGCGAACAACCAGCTGCGCATCTCGGTGAGCGAGGTCCTCTACCTCCAGGGCAAGAAGGCCCCGATGAGTGAGACCCAGGTGGCCAACCTGAACGTGAGCGTCTCCAAGGAGTTCGCGGCCCTGATCACCGCCGAGACCAAACTGGTGAAGAAGAAGTAGCCCCGGGGAGACCGTCATGACCCAGGCCCCGTCGGTGATGGACTCGCACAGCGGCGTCGTGGGGTGCGTCGCCCTCACGCACGAGGACCTCCTCGACGGCCTCGACGCGCCAAGGGTCGTCGCGCGCGACCGTGGCGCGCTGTTGAACGGCGTCGCCACCGACTGCGTCCCGGTGGCCAGGCGCGGGCCCCTCGTCCCGGACCACGACCTCACCGCCGACGACCCCGGGGCCCCACGGATCCCCACGGGGTGGGTCGTGCCCCGTTCCACCATGGTCGCAGGCGCGCAGCACCGGATCGCGACGCCGAGGTGAGCGCGACGCGTGCCCGCGTGGTGTGTCTGGACACCGTGATGATCGACTTCGCGTTGAGCGTCGACGTGCTTCCCGCGCGTGGAGACGACGCGCTGTCGAACAAGCGATTGGTGACCGCGGGCGGGGGGTACAACATGATGAGCGCCGCCCGCCGCCAGGGCCTCGAGGCGCTCTACGCCGGCCAACTGGGGCGAGGGCGTTTCGCCGACATCGCTCGCGCCGTCCTCGAGGATGAGGGCATCGTGGTGGGCGTGGAACCACGTGGCGACCAGGACCTCGGTGTCTGCGTAGTGCTGGTCGAGGCCAGTGGCGAACGTACCTTCATCACCTCGCCCGGAGCCGAGCTGACCCTGAGCCGCCAGGAGCTTGCGGCGATCGAGTTGCGGTCCAGCGACGTCGTGTACGTGTCGGGCTACAACGTGGTCTACCCCGAGCTGGCGGCCACGGTGACCCACTGGCTGAGCGCCCTGCCGGCCGAGGTGGTCGTGGCCTTCGACCCGGGGCCGCGCGCCGCGGACATCGATCACGGGGTGATGGCCCACGTGTTGGGTCGCACGGACTGGCTCTTGTGCAACGCGGCCGAGGCCCGCCACATGAGCGCGCAGACCCAGACCGCGCGCTGCGCGACGGTGCTGCACGAGCGCTGGGGCTTCGACCAGGTCGTGGTGCGCGACGGGGCCCGGGGCTGTTCGGTCGCCAGTGACGACGGCGTCTGGGACGCACCGGGCTTTGTGACGGAGGTCGTCGACACCAACGGCGCCGGCGACGTGCACAACGGCGTGGTCATCGCGGAGCTCTCCCTCGGGGCATCGCTCGAGGAGGCGACCCTGCGCGCCAACGCCGCCGCCGCCATCGCCATCGCGACCTTCGGGCCGGCCACCTGTCCCGGGCGCGACGAGGTCGACCGCCTCCTCTCGGACCAGCCGCGCCGGGTGACGCGCCGCGGGGCCTAGAAGTAGTTCTCGCCGAGTTCCTCGCTCCAGGCGGGTGCGCGAACCTCGCCGCGGGGCACGCTCCAGCGGAACACCGGCTTGATGTCCAGCACCGGCGTGCCGTCGATGCCGTCGAGACCCCGCACGCGCAGAGACCGCTCGGTGACCTCATCGAGCTCGACCGTGGTGAGCAGGATGCGGTTCGGACGGTCCTTGTTGCGCTGGGCGAAGACGCCCACGTCGGGCCAGTTCTCGTTGCCGCGGGGACGCCGGTGCCACGGAGCGGGCGGCACGTCCTCGGCCCAGTCGGCGAAGAAGACGATCTCGACGTGACTGAACTCGCCCAATCCCGTCAGGGCCTCGCTGGGGACGTCGGTGGCCAGTTCGACCGTGGACACGATGTCGTCCCAGTTGTCGTCGAGCGCCTCGCTGCGCTCATTGCGGATGTAGGCCACTGCTCGCATGGGGAGGTTCATGGGACCATCGTAGTGAACGGACCTGGCCCGGAGAGGCGACGGAGTAGGGTGGTGCGCGCATGGGGAGCGGGGATGGAATGGGCGAACTGACTTTCACGTACGGCACGATGGCGGCGGGCAAGTCGACCCTGGCCCTGCAACTGTGCTGGCAACTGCGCCAGACGCGCTCGGACGTGGCCCTGTGGACCTTCGGCGACCGCAGCGACGCGGGCATGGTCACCAGTCGCATCGGTATCGAGGCCCACGCCGACGCCATCGTCCCGGGTGAGGACCTGACGGTGCACATCCGGCGCCTGCTCGACGAGGGTGACAACATCCTGGTCATCGACGAGGCCCAGTTCGCCAGCGTGGAGCAGGTGGATCAACTGGCCGAACTGGTCGACGAGCACGGCCTCGACGTCCACGCCTTCGGCCTGTCCGCCGACTTCCTGCTCAACGTCTTTCCCGGCTCGGCTCGCCTCTTCGCGATCGCCGACCGCGCCCAGGAGCTGCCGCTGGCGACGACCTGCTGGTGTGGCCAGAAGGGGCGCTGCAACGCGCGCGTCATCAACGGGGCGATCACCCGCGAGGGGTCGCAGTTCCTGACCGGCGACGTCAGCCACGGCGTCATCCACTACCAGGTGCTCTGCCGCAAGCACTACCGCCTGGGGCAGTTGGGACCCGAGGGCGACGAGGCCTAGAAGAAGGCCGTGCAGAGCTCGTAGATCTCGCGCGGCACCTGGCGCTGGCCGGTGGCCACCGCCGTCAGCGGAGCGAGGACGACCTCGTTGCCGCGCACCACGGGGATGACGCCGAAGGTGCCCGCGGCCACCGCGTCGTAGGCGGCCGCTCCCACGCGAGTGGCCCAGATGCGGTCGTAGGCGGTCGGACTTCCGCCGCGCTGGAGGTGGCCCAGCACCGTGGTGCGCACCTCGAAGCCGCCGTGCGCGTCGATCTGGGAGGCCAGGAACTGTCCCACGCCGCGCGTGGCCAGGCGTACGCCGCCGATGCCCTCGGTGGGGACCCCGTTAAGCTCGGTGCCGCCCAGGGTCTCGAGGTTGATGCCCTCGGCGACCACCACGATGGAGAAGCCGTAGCCCGTCGCGCGCCGCATCACCAGGTGGTCGATGATCTGGTCCATGGTGAGGGGGAACTCGGGGATCACGATGAGGTCGGCGCCTCCGGCGAGACCGCCCATGGCCGCCACCCAGCCCGTCGCGCGCCCCATGGTCTCGACGACCATGACGCGGTGGTGCGAGGCGGCGGTGGTGTAGAGCCGGTCGAGCGACTCACAGACGATGGACACCGCCGTGTCGAAGCCGATGCAGTAGTCGGTTCCCACGAGGTCGTTGTCGAGGGTCTTGGGGACCCCCACGACGTTGGCGCCGTGGTCGGCCAACCAGTTCGAGATCCTCTGGGTGCCGTCGCCTCCGATGGCCACCAGGGCGTCGAGGTGGGCGTCGATGGCCTCGAGGACCCGTTGGCGTCCGCCAGCGGGTTCGTCCAGGTTGTACCGCGCGGTGCCCAGCAGGGTGCCGCCCTGAGCCAACACGTTGCCGAAATCGTTCTTTTCTAGGCGTCGACCAGCGTATTCGTCAGCCAAGCCGGCCCAGCCGTTGGCGATGCCGATGACCTCGTGGCCGTCGCGAACGGCCATCTGGCCGATCGCTCGGATGGCCGCGTTCAGTCCGGGGGCGTCTCCACCAGCGGTCAGCACACCAATACGCATCTGTCTCCACCTCGTCGATTGCTACCCCCGCGAACACTTTACGTTAATTGGCTTTTGGTGGACCCGGGTGTCACGGAACCTAGGCAGATGCTCGGTATCTGCGAGGTGGGTGGTTGAACGTTCGGTGACGTGAGGTCACCGAAAGTTCATCTGGAGTTCGCAGTCTCGACGCGTGGACGTTGCTTTTCCCCGGGGGCGTCACGGGTGGGGTCCGTAGACTTTTGGCAGAGAGATTTCGCGGCGGTGACGCCTGGTCACGTCGCCAGGATCGGAGAACCAGATGTTGGAAAATGTGACCTTCGAGTCCGCCAGCGAGGCGCCGGTCGCGACGAGCACGGTCGCCGCACCCGCCGCCGGCGCGACCGCCATGTCACTACGCGACGTCGCCGTGTCCTTCAATTCGCGCACCGCGGTGCGCAACGCGACGTTCGACATCGCCCAGAATCGCGTCACGAGCCTCATCGGGCCCTCGGGCTCGGGCAAGACCACGCTGCTGCGCGCCCTCAACCGCCTCCACGACCGCACCACGTCGGCGAAGGTGACCGGAGAGATCCTCCTCGAAGGAACCGACATCCACCGCGGCAACATCACCTTGACCGAGTTGCGCTCGCGCGTCGGCATGGTCTTCCAGCGCCCCAATCCCTTCCCGACCATGTCCATCCGGGACAACGTGGTGTCGGGCCTCAAGTTCGGGGGCGTGAAGAAGAAGTCGGTTCTCGACGAGGCCCTGGAGACTTCCCTGCGCGCCGCGGCACTGTGGGACGAGGTGGAGAACCGTCTCAAGGACAGCGCCTCGAGCCTGTCGGGCGGTCAGCAGCAGCGTCTGTGCATCGCTCGCGCCCTCGCCATGAACCCCGAGGTCCTCTTGATGGACGAGCCCACCTCGGCGCTCGACCCGGTCGCCACCCTGCGCATCGAGGAGCTGATGTCCACCCTGAAGCAGCGCGTGACCATCATCATCGTCACCCACAACATGCAACAGGCCGCTCGGATCTCCGACGACTGCGCCTTCTTGCTGATGGGCGAGGACCGCGCGGGCGAGCTCATCGAGTTCTCGTCGACGCAGAAGATCTTCAACGACCCCGCCGACCCGCGCACCCACGACTACATCTCGGGACGCTTCGGCTGAGCCCTCGAAGCCACTAGCGTCGCGAGCGTGGATCTGGTCCTGCGCGGCATCCAACGTGACGAGGTGGGCGCCGCCGTCGCCCTGATCGAGGAGTCGACCCTCACCCCGGGTGTCGAGGACCCCGAGCGGCTCGACCTGTACTGGGAGGCGGTCCTCGAACTGCGCCGTCGCGACGGAGAGCTCGTGGTGGCCCTGGTCGACGGCGAGGTGGTGGGGATGTGCCAGATCATCATCTTTCGCCACTTCCAGCACACGGCCGGTTGGTGCTGTGAGCTCGAGACCGTCTACGTGCGCTCCGACCGGCGCTCGGGGGGGATAGGGGGAGCGATGCTCGACTTCGCCGAGGGTTTCGCGCGCGCTCGTGGGTGCTACCGCGTGCAGCTGACCAGCCGCAATCCGCGCCTCGACGCGCATCGCTTCTACGTCAACCACGGCTACGAGCAGAACTCCCAGGGCTTCAAGAAGCTCCTAGTCGACTGAGACCTCGCGCAGGTCGCCGTCGTCGACGCCGAAGACGAAGCCGCGTATCTCGGTAGTGTCGACGAAGGGACTCTCACGCAGCGCCGCGACCGTGGCGCGCACGTCGGCGTCCGCGTCTCGGTAGGCGCCAAGTCGAAAGGGCGCCCGGGTGCCGAACTCGACCTCGAGCTCGTCCTGGAGCACGTCCTCGTCGAAGGTCTCGAGCCCGCAACGCGAGTGGTGGATGACCATGATCGAACGCGTCCCCAGCAGTCGCTGACTGAGCAGCAACGAGCGCACCGCGTCGTCGGTGGCGATGCCGCCGGCGTTGCGGATGAGATGGACCTCGCCCAGGTCCAGCCCGAGGGCCCCGAAGAGGTCGAGGCGCGAGTCCATGCAGGTCAGCACCGCCAGGTGCAGGCGCGGTGCCGTGGGCAGTTCGCGATGTCCGTGCCCGGCGACGTAGGCGCGGTTGCTCTCCAGGAGGTCGTCGATCACGGTCATGGCCCATATCCTAAGGAGTGGTGTGTTCGTTTCGAACACGGAAGAGGGGTCCTGATGAAACACTCCCACGACGTCCGAGACGAACTCCGGGCGCCGTCCTTCGACCTGCGGTCCATGATCCCCGAGGTCATGCGCGCCCACGGCGAGCTGTCGCGCGCGGCCATGGCGCCCGGCCAGCTCTCCTCCGACACCAAGGAACTGCTGGCCATCGTGATCGCCATCACGCGCGAGTGCGACGGCTGCATCGTCGCGCACACCCGCTCGGCGGTTCGCGCGGGAGTGACCCGCCAGGCTTTGGCGGAGGCCATCGGCGTCGCCATCGCGATGAACGGGGGACCGGGTACCGTCTGGGGCCCACGGGCGCTGCGCGCCTTCGACGAGGCGGTGGCCGACATCTTGAAGGACGAGCCCACGACCTGAGGGTCACGACGGCGCTCCGGCACGGCAGACTGGTGGGGTGAGCGAACTCTCGGACCTCGAACGCGCGTCGCGCCTGACGGCACTGCGCAACCTCATCGACCTCATGCGCCCGGCGGTGCAGGCCGACGGGGGAGACTTGGTGCTCGTGCGCGCCGACGTCGAGTCGGGCGTCGTCGAGGTCCAACTCCAGGGCGCCTGTTCGAGCTGCGCCATCTCCTCTGACACCCTCCAAGGCGGAGTGACCAGGATCTTGACGGACCGTCTCAAGTGGGTCACCGAGGTCCTGGGAGGGGTCGACGAGAGCATCGACCTCGTCGAGTCGGCCTCGCTGGGCGTGGGCGGTTACGTGCCGCGCTACCGCGAGCTCTAGAGCACCGTCACCCCGTGGTCCGGGTGACACGGGAGCCGCTGGAGCCATTATTATTTAGTTAGGTGAACTAAATGGATAATGAACTGACTGACATCGCGGTCCGGCTCCGACGCAGCGTGGCCCGACTGAACCGGCGGCTGCGACTCTCGGCGACCGGATCGCTGTCGGCGCCCCAGGTGTCGATCCTGGCCCTGCTCGAGAAGAACGAGAGCCTGACCCTGGGCGAGTTGGCCGCGCTCGAACAGATGCGCCCACCCTCGATCACCCCGCTGGTCCGTGGTCTCGAGGCGGCCGGGCTGTTGTCGTGCGTCAAGGACGAGACGGACCGACGCGCCACGCGGGTGCGCCTCAGCGAGCGGGGACGTCTTGAGCTTGACGCCGACCGCCAGCGACGCAACGAATTCCTCGAACGGCGCCTGGCGGCGCTCTCGCCGGTTGACCGACGACGCGCATCCCAGCTCGTCACCTTCCTCGAGAACCTGCTGGAGGAGTCGTGAACGCGCGCGCCTACTCGTCCAAGACCTTCGCCGCGCTGGGCGTGCGCAACTTCCGCCTCTACTTCTTCGGTCAACTCGTCTCGGTGTCGGGTACCTGGATGCAGTCGGTGGCCCTGGGTTGGCTGGTGCTGCAGACCACCGGCTCCTCCGTCGACCTGGGCTACGTGGTCGCGCTGCAGTTCGTCCCGATGCTGGTCGCGGGACCCTACGGCGGAGTGGTGGCCGACCGTCGTCACAAGCGACAGATCCTCTACGTGACCCAGAGCGTGTCGGGCCTCTTGGCCCTGGCCCTGGGGCTGGCGGTGACCTGGCACCAGGTCTCGATGCCCCTCCTCTACGTCATGGCCGGACTGCTCGGCCTGGTGAACCTCTTCGACAACCCCGCGCGCCAGTCCTTCGTCCAGGAGATGGTGGGGCCCGAGCTCATCGCCAACGCGGTGAGCCTCAACAGCGTGCTGATGAACGCCGGGCGTCTCATCGGGCCCGGCATCGCCGCGGGCTTCATCGCGGTCTTCGGTTCGGCGGTGTGCTTCTACGCCAACGCCGCCTCCTACGTGGCGGTGCTGCTCGCCCTGGTCCTGATGCGTTCGGCCGACTTCTTGCCCATGCGCACCGTCTCGCGCGAGAGGGGTCAGGTCCGCCTGGGCCTCGCCTACGTCAACTCCCAGCCGCGCCTGCGCGAGGTGATCGTGGCGGTGGCCGCGGTGGGCACCTTCGCCTACAACTTCACCGTGACCCTGCCGCTGTTGGCGCGCACCACCTTCCACGCCCACTCCGCATCGGACTACGGGGTGCTGATGGCCGCGATGGGTCTGGGCGCCATCCTCGGAGGTCTGGTCATGGCGTACCGCGCACGTCCCACGACGCCCCTGCTGGCGGGCCTGACCCTCGCCTTCGCGGTCGGTCTCACCCTGGTGGGGGCGATGCCCTCGTTCACCCTGGCCGCCCTGGTGCTGATCCCGACCGGCGCCATCTCGATCGCCTTCGTGTCGACGGCCAACTCCTTCCTGCAGACGAACTCGACCCAGGAGATGCGCGGAAGGGTGATGAGTCTCTACGCCCTGGCCTTCCTGGGCACGACGCCCATCGGCGCGCCGCTGGTGGGTCTCGTCGTGCACTACAGCAATCCCCGCGTGGGGATCTGGATGGGGGCCGCGGTCGCCCTCGTGACCGGCCTGTTCCTGGCGCGCACGGCGATGGTCAACCGCGAGGTGCCCCTGCGGGCCAGCGCGGCCTACCAGTAGCGTCGAATTTGTGCCGCTGCGCGGCATCGGGGAGAATGAACGTTCACGACGCGAAAGTTGGACAGTGCCTCAGACGATTCGTCAGACCATTGCCTCGACCAGGGAGTCCTGGGCTCGCTCGAAGACCCTCGAGATTCCTGCGCGCGTCGCCGCGCGACCCGCCGAAGCGGGCAAGACCCGCGTCGCCTTCCTCGTCTACCGCGGCAACCCCCAGTGTGGCGGCCAGGGGGTCTACACGCGCCACCTCACCCGTGAGCTGGTGCGCCTCGGCCACAGCGTCGAGGTCTTCTCCGGTCCTCCCTGGCCCGTGCTCGACGAAGGCGTGGGCTTCACGCCGGTGCCCGGTCTCGACCTGTATCGCGACCCCGACCCCTTCCGCTGGCCGTCGCCGCGCGAGTTCCACTCGCTGGCCGACCTGGGCGAGTTCCTCATCATGCTCTCGGGCGGTTTCGGCGAGCCCTGGGCCTTCGCGCGGCGGGTTCGCGCCCTGCTGGGCCCGCGGCGTGGTGACTTCGACATCATCCACGACAACCAGTGCCTGGGCACGGGCGTCTACTCCCTGCACCGCCGGGGCTGGCCGCTGCTGGAGACCCTGCACCATCCCATCACGGTGGACCGCGCCATCGCCCTGGACCACGCCACGTCCTGGGCGCAGCGCTACAGCACGCGTCGGTGGTACGGCTTCTTGCGCATGCAGGTGCGCGTCGTGCGGCGCCTGGGCGCGGTCGTGACGGTCTCGCACAACTCCAAGGCCGACATCCACGCCCAGATGGGCGTGCCCCTGGAACGTCTCACGGTCGTACCGGTGGGAGTCGACCACGAGGTCTTCAAGCCCTACCCCGACGTCGCGAAGCGACCCGGCCGCCTGATGGTGACGACCAGTTCGGACGTTCCCATGAAGGGCCTCGTCCCACTGCTCGAGGCCCTGGCCAAGTTGCGCACCGAGCGCGACATCGACCTCGTGGTGATCGGTCGGCCCAAACCCGAGGGGCGCGTGGCGCGCAGCATCGAACGGCTGGGCCTGGGCGACATCGTCACCACGGTGTCGGGGGTCAGCGACGAGGACCTCGCGCGACTCTACGGTGAGGCGCAGGTCGCCATCGTGCCCAGCCTCTACGAGGGCTTCTCCTTGCCCGCGATCGAGGCGATGAGTTGCGCGGTGCCCGTTGTCGCCACTACCGGCGGGGCCCTGCCCGAGGTGGTGGGCACCGGCGGCGAAGCCGGACTCCTGGTGGAGCCCAACGACCCCGACGCCCTGGTCGCGGCGATCCGCACCCTCCTCGACGACGCGCCGCTGCGCGCGCGCCTGGGGGCGGCGGGTCGCGAGCGCGTCATGCGACGCTTCACCTGGGAGGTGACGGCGCGGGGCAGCGCCGCGTGCTACGACGCCGTCCTGCACGGCACCGCGTTACCGGAGTCGGTGGACTTCACCTGATGCTCACCGCTTCGTACGACCGCCTCGGCGTGGACGCGGGTGACGCCGTGCTCGACCTGGGCTGTGGATTCGGTCGACACGCCTTCGAGGCCGCTCGACGCGGCGCCCACGTGGTCGCCCTCGACGCCGGACGCGACGAGGTCGAGGGGGTGCGCGCGACCTTCGCCGCGATGTTCGCGGTCGGCGAGATCGCCGCGACGACACCCGCCGTGGCGGTGCAGGGCGACGCCCTGGCGCTGCCCTTCGTCGACGGGGCCTTCGACCGCGTCATCTGCTCGGAGGTCCTCGAGCACATCGACGGGGACCTCGCGGCGATGGCCGAACTCGCGCGGGTGCTGCGCCCGGGGGGCACCCTGGCGGTCACCGTGCCGCGCGAGGGGCCCGAGCGCATCAACTGGGCGCTGTCCGACGAGTACCACAACGTCCCCGGAGGTCACATCCGCATCTATTCGCGACGCGTCCTCGAGGAGCGACTGGCCTCGGTGGGTCTTCGCGTGAGCGGGCACCACTACGCCCACGGGCTGCACAGCCCCTACTGGTGGCTCAAGTGTCTGGTGGGAACCACCAACGAGACCAACTGGTTCGTGCGCCAGTACCACCGCCTCCTGGTGTGGGACATCATGAAGCACCCGGTGATCACGCGGTCCCTCGACGCCGTGCTCAATCCGCTCATCGGCAAGTCGCTGGTGGTCTACGCCCGAAAGCCGGCCTCGTGAGGGCGACCGACGTCCTGGGGGGCGTGCCGGGGGTCTTGACCGAGCAGGAGGTCGCCACCAGTGCGCGCCACCTCGCTGGACTGCAACTGGGCTCGGGGCTGATCCCCTGGTTCCCCGGCGGGCACGCCGATCCGTGGAACCACGTCGAGTGCGCCATGGCGCTCACCGTCACCGGCCACTACGACGCCGCCGACGCGGCCTACGAGTGGTTGGCGCGCAACCAGTTGGGCGACGGCAGCTGGTTCAACTACTACCTGGGGGCGGCGGTGAAGGACCCGCGCCTGGACACCAACGTCTGCGCCTACGTGGCGGCGGGCGTCTACCACCACCTGGTGGTCACCGGGGACGTCGACGCCGCCGCGGCCCGCTGGCCGATGGTCGAGCGCGCCATGGACTTCATCGTGCGCTTCCAGCGCGCCGACGGTGCGGTCACCTGGTCCCTGGACGCCTCGGGACGCCGGGAGTCCTACGCCCTCTTGACCGGTTCCTCGTCGATCTACCACTCCCTGCGCTGCGCCGTGGCGCTGGCCGAACGACTCGACCACCACCGGCCGGCCTGGGAGATGGCGGCCGGGCGCCTCGGCCACGCCGTGGTCCACCACCCCGAGGCCTTCGCGCCCAAGGACGAGTTCGCCATGGACTGGTACTACCCGGTGTTGGCCGGCGCGGTGCTCGCCGACGCCGCCCACGAGCGCCTCGACGCCGGGTGGTCGCGCTACGTGATGGACGACTACGGTGTGCGCTGCGTGTCGAGCAATGACTGGGTGACCGCCGCCGAGACGGCGGAGACCGTCTTGGCCCTGGACGCGCTGGGGCGCCGCGACGAGGCCCTGGGACTCCTCGCCCAGACCGGGCGACACCGCAACGACGACGGCTCCTACTTCACCGGTCTCGTCTATCCCCAGCGAGTGACCTTCCCGGGGCTCGAGACCAGTTCCTACACCGCCGCCGCCATCCTGCTCGCCGTCGACGCCGTCACCGACTCCTCGGCCGCCGCGGGTCTCTTTCGACACGGCGTGCTGCCCGACACCCTGGACTGGCCCGAGTCGGGCTGCTCGCTGGGGGCGATCTAGAGGCGTTGGAGCCAGCGCAGGGAGCCGCAGGCCTCGCGTTCGACGAAGGCGCCGCTGGCCAGCGCCGCCAGGTAGATCTCGTGGGGCGCACGACCGCCGTCGGCCGGGTCGGCGAAGACGTCGTGGATCAACAGGGCTCCACCCCCCACCACCTTGGGGGCCCAGGCCTCGTAGTCCCCCCACGCCACCGCCTCGGCGTGACCCCCCGTCGATGAAGAGCAGGTCGAGGGTCTGTTCGAAGTGGGCTGCGACGACGAGCGAGGGACCGACGAGCCCGACGACGACGTCCTCGAGGTCGGCGGCCGCGATGGTGCGCTGCCAGAAGGGCAGCGTGTTGAGGCGTCCGTCCACGGGGTCGACGAGGCTCTCGTCGAAGTACTCCCAGCCCCGCTGGTTCTCCTCGGAGCCGTGGTGGTGGTCGAGGGAGTAGAGCACCGCGCCACGGCTCTCGGCGGCCGCGCCCAAGAACACGGCCGACTTGCCGCACCAGGCCCCGATCTCGAGCCAGGTGCCCGCGGGGCGCTGGGCGAGCCCGGCGCGGGTGAGGGCGCGCCCCTCTGCGGGGGGCATGAAGCCCGCGACCCCGTCGGCCAGCGCCAACAGCTCGTCGATGCGGTTCACGAGGCGGCCAGGCTCACGAAGGTGTAGACGCCCAGCGCGAGGAAGACGAGTCCGCCACCGAGTCGGATGCGCGCCAGGGGCACCACTCGTTGAAGGCCCTGGCCTGCGAAGGCCCCGAGGAAGGCCACGGCGATGAGCGCGGCCGAGCAGGCGGCGAAGATCTCGAGGGGCTGGTGGAACTTGGCCTCGAAGTTGGCCGCCTGGATCTGGGTGAGGTCACCGAACTCGCCGACGAAGATCACGCTGAAGGCGGTGAACGCCTCGCGGCGCCACGACGAACGCCGCTCGGCGCCGCCGCGTCGTTCGCCGGACTCCTCCTCGGCCTTCTCCTTGACGAGCAGGAGGTAGGCCGCCCCACCGAGGAACAAGAGTCCCACGAGAACGTCCTTGAGGTGGGCGGGGAGCAGGGTCAGCAATCCTCCCGCGCCCACCGCGACGCCCATCTGCACGATGAAGCCGCCCGAGGCTCCCACCGCCACCGCGAGGGGACGCGCACGCGTCGACATGACCACGGTGGCGATCATCGACTTGTCGGGCAGCTCGAGGACGACGATGAGCGCGAAGACCCCGAGCAGGCCTCCGATGCTCACGACGGACCTAGAACTGGTCGCGTAGCGTGGCCGCGAAGGTGAGACCGACGCGCATGCGTTCGAGGTACTGCTCGACGGTGCGCTGGTCCCCGCCGACGGGGTGACTGCGGTGGAAGGCCTCGACGGTCTGCGCGAAGCCCTCGTCGGTGATGAAGGTCGGCACGCCCATCACGCTGCGCACCACCAGGCTGGGCGGGAAGGTGGCCACCGCCTCGTCCCAGCGCGTCGTGAGCTCTCGCCAGACGCTCGGACCGGTCACCGCGTTCATCGTCATCAGCCCGATGATGAGCGGCGCGTCCTGGTAGCGGAACTCGCCGAAGCAGCGACCGAACAGGTCGTGGGCGACCGTGAGGTCCGGGAACTCGGTGATCGCGAACATGTAGCGCTGCTCCTCCTGGGGCGTCGCCGGGTGCAGGTAGCGGTCGAGGAAGACCTCGTAGTCGCCGGGTCGGTTCTGGTGGGCGACCACGCGCAGGACCGCCCGCGCGATGTCCCCGTCGAGCTCGCCGCCCTCGTAGCGACGGATGGCCTGGGCCACGACCTCGGGGTCCTCGACCACCAGACCCAGCGTGGAGATGAGGATCGAGCGCAGCTGCGGGGCGAGGTCGCCCTCGCCCGGGCGCGGGTCCCAGCCCACGCGCGCGAGTTGCGGTGCGAAGAGTTCGCGCACCTGGGCGATCAGCGTGTCGTGCTGCGCGCCGGTCAGGGCGCGGTTGGCCAGGGCGACGGAACCCGCCACGCTGCTCCAGGGATTGGGCTCGTCGCGCTCGCCCAGACCGCGTGCCGTGGTGAGCAGGTCCTGCCAGGTGATGCGTCCGGCGAGGAGCAGGGCGGACGCGTCGGCCACCAGGGTGGCTCGCTCGAGCTCCTCGAGCTCGTCGAGGTGCGGGCTCAAGGCGGCCAACTCGGCCGCGCCGTAGCGGGTGCGGAACACGCCCGACCCGCCCGCGTTCACCACGACCGGACTGAGGTCGTCCACCGCGACGGGTGAGTCGCCCACCAGGTGGCGGTGCACCTCACCGCCGCGCAGCGACCGGGTCAGCACGGGCACGCGCCACGAGGAGCCGATGGCGCTCTCGCCGCTGGCGGGCCCGTAGGCGAAGGGCTCCTGACGCAGCTCCCCGTTCTCGAAGGTGATGAGGGGGTGGCCGCCCTGGAGGATCCAGGTGTTCATGATCTCGCGCACCGGTTCGCCCGAGGCCGCCTCGAGGGCGTCCCAGAGGTCGGTGGTGACCGTGTTGGCGTAGGCGTGCTTCTTCAGGTAGCCGCGGATGCCGTCACGGAAGGTGTCGGGGCCCAGGTACTGCTCAAGCATGCGCAGGACCGAGCCGCCCTTCTCGTAGGTGAGGATGTCGAACATGCCGCGGGTGTCGGAGGGGGAGACGACCTCGTACTCGATCGGTCGCGTCGCGTGCAGCCCGTCGATCTGCATGGCCGCGTCGCGGTCGATGCCGAAGCCGACCCACATCTTGAGTTCGGGCTTGAAGTGGTCGGTGCACAGGGTCGACATGAAGGTGGCGAAGGCCTCGTTGAGCCAGATGCCCTCCCACCACTCCATGGTCACCAGGTCGCCGAACCACATGTGGGCGATCTCGTGGGCGATGACGTCGGCGACGCGCTGGAACTCGATCATCGAGGAGGTGGCCGGGTCGAGCAGCAGGGCGGATTCGCGGTAGGTCACGCAGCCGAGGTTCTCCATGGCGCCGAAGGCGAAGTCGGGGATGGCGATCATGTCGAGCTTGTCGCCGGGGTAGGCGATGGCGAAGTAGTCGCTGAAGAAGCGCAGCGCGTGGGCGCCCGCGTCGAGGGCGAGCTGGGTGAGGTGGCCCTTGCCCAGGGGGTAGACGATGCGCAGGGGTACGCCGTCCACGTCGAGCGCGGGCGTCTCCTCGAAGGCGCCCACGACGAAGGCCACCAGGTAGGTCGACATCTTCATGGTCGGCGCGAAGGTGATGGTGCGCCAGCCGTTGCCCAGGTCGGTCGAGGACGTCTCGGGGGAGTTGGAGTAGGCCGCGAGGCCCACCGGCACCGTCAGGTTGACCTGGAAGGTCGCCTTGAAGGAGGGCTCGTCGAAGCAGGGGAAGGCTCGTCGGGCGTCGGAGTGCTCGAACTGCGTGGTGGCGATGGTGTGGGACTGGCCGGACTCGTCGGTGTAGGTCGAACGGTAGAAGCCGACCAGGAGGTCGTTGAGGACGCCGGTGAAGGCGATCTCGAGGGTGGCCGGACCGGTGGGCAGCTCGTCGTCGAAGGTGAAGGCCACCGTGTGGTACTGCTCGTCGAAGCGGGGCTCGCTCGAGCGGTGGGCCACGCCCGCACTGGTCACGGTGGCGGCCCCGATCTCGAGGTCGAGGGCGTGCAGGACCACCTGAGTGGTCGCCCGGGTCACTTCCACGTCGATCTCGACGCGTCCGGTGAAGCTCGCCGCGTCGATGTCGGGCGTCAGGAAGATGCGGTAGGTCGACGGGACGACGTCGCGGCTGAGGCGATAGGGGTTGGCTGAAGAAGTCATAGCCTTCCAGCCTATGGCGAAATCTTCTACGCTCGCAGGGTGACGAATTCGCCCACGCCCGTGTCCCTGCGCGTCAAGCCCGGCCCCCACCGCCTGGCGGTGACCGGTATCGGCAACGCCATGCTGGACATCATCACCCAGGATTCGCGCGAGGTCTACCGCGAACTCGGCCTGACCAAGGCCGCGATGTCTCTGATCGAGGCGCATCAGCTCGAGACCTTCTACAACGCCATGGGCCCCACCATCCAGATGTCGGGCGGGTCGGTGGCCAACTCCATCGCCGGCGTGGCCGCCCTCGGGGGGACCTGCGGCTACATCGGCAAGGTGGCCGACGACGAGTTCGGCGAGCGCTTCACCCACGACCTGCGCTCTTTGGGCGTGGAGCTCGACCTGGCGTTGGCCGGGACCGACGAGGGCGCCACGGGTCGCTGCCACGTCTTCATCACCGACGACGCCCAGCGCACCATGGCGACCTACCTGGGGGCGTCGAACCAGTTGCGGCCCTCGGACATCAAAGAGGACCTCATCGCCCGCTCGGAGATCACCTACGTCGAGGGCTACCTCTTCGACCTCCCGCCGGCCAAGCAGGCCATCGCCAAGGTCGTGGACTTCGCGCACCTGCACGACTCGATGGTCGCGCTCTCGCTGTCGGACAGCTTCTGCGTGAACCGTCACCGCCGCGACTTCCTGGAGTTGGTCACCAGCGAGGTCGACGTCTTGTTGGCCAACGAGCACGAGATCCTCTCGCTCTTCCAGGTCACCTCGCTCGAGGCGGCCTACGCGGCCATCGACGACCTGGGGTTCCTGGCGGTCGTCACGCGGGGTCCTCGCGGCGCCGACGTGGCCTTCGGCAACGGCGTGATCAGCGTGCCCGCCCGCGAGGTCGAGCACGTGGTCGACCAGAACGGGGCGGGCGACATGTTCGCCTCGGGCTTCTTGTACGGACTCGCCCTGGGGGCCGACCCCGTCGAGGCCGCCGAGCTGGGCAGCCTGTGCGCGGGCGAGATCATCACCCACCTGGGCGCGCGCCCCGAGAGCGACCTCGAGGAGCTGGCCATCGAGGCGGGACTGCTCTAGCGCCTCAGATGCCGAGGCGGTCGAGCTCGGCGTCGATCTCGGCGGTGCGCCGGGTCTCCCAGCGCACCCAGGCCACGGTGATCGGGATGCAGGCCAGCAGCATCAGGGCGTCGCCGCCGATCCACATGATCGCCCCTCCCAGGTGGACGTTCGAGAGCATCCACGCCGGCGACGCCCCCGCGGGCGCCATGGCGGCGTAGGCGGGGAAGGGCAGGGCGCTCGACATCACCAGGGCCAGCCCGGTGAAGGTGTCGACCGGCACCGCCGCCATGACGAAGACCAGGCGCAGGCCGGGGTGCAGGGTGCGACCGCGCTCCAGGCCGAAGGCCACGCGGAAGAACAGGTAGCCCGTCACCAAGAAGGCGACCTGCTCGGCGTGGTGCACCCACATGTGCAGCATCATCTCGTTGGCCAGCCCGGTGAGGTGGGTCAATGGGATGACGACGAAGTAGGCGGCGAAACCGAAGAGCGGGTGGGTCAGCACCGACATCACCCGACCGTCGAGGACGGCTCGCAGGCGCACCCCGCCCGCCGCGTAGCACAGGTCGAGGGGCGCGCCCAGGGCGAAGAGCGGGGCGGCCACCATGATCAAGGCCAGGTGCTCGATCATGTGGGCGCTGAAGTAGGCCATGTCGTAGACGCCGAGCACCGACTGGGTCGCCAAGAAGGTGACGATCAGCCCCGCCACGAAGGGCCAGGTGCGCGCGTTCGACCACTGCCCCGCCCGGCGCACCCCCCAGAGGTAGAGCACCAGTGCGCCGACCAAGAGGACCAGGGGCACGAGGCCGAGGTGCCACTGGTCGAGGTGGTGCCACGAGAACGGCGCGGTCATGTTCATCGGCACGCTGACAGTCTAGGGACGCTCCGCGAGGGCGCTCGGGGACAAGAACTAGTCTTGTTTCATGCTGTCCAAGTACTTCTCGCGGCGTGCCCTGGGCCTGCACCTGTGCCTGGTGCTGTGGCTCCTGATGTGCGTCACCGCCGCGTGGTGGCAGGTCACGAGGGCTTTCGGAGGCAACTCGCTGAGCTACCTCTACGCCGTGGAGTGGCCCTGCTTCGCGGTGCTGGGCTTCTTCGGGTGGTGGGCGTTGCTGCACAACGAGAAGCCCTCGAAGTGGCAAGAGGACGCCCGTCGCGAGTACGAGGAGCGCATGCGCGCCGAGGCCGCCGCCGCGCGCCACGTGGACTCGGTCGAGGGGGGCGAGGACCCCGAACTCGCCGCCTACAACGACCACCTGGCCGACCTCGCCCAGACGCCCAAGAAGAAGTTCTGGGGACACTGATGGACGCCGCCTTCCGCCGCTACCGCATCATGTCCTTCGTGACCGGAACCACCTTGCTCACGCTCTTCGTCACCCTGGCGCTGCACCAGTGGGACCTGAGCCTGTGGACGAGCATCAAGCCCCTGGTGGTGGTCGACGGCGTCGCTCACGGGACGATCCTCTACCCGGTCTACCTGATTATGTCCTTCTACGTGGTGCTCAAGGCGCGACTGCCCTTTTGGTACCTGATCGTCATGCTGCTGGCCGGCTTCGTGCCGGGCGTGGCCTTCCTCGTGGAGTGGTGGTTGGCGCGCCGGCTCTACCCCCAGGGGCTGCCCTGGCGCACGACGCCGGCCACGAGATAGGTCGAGTCAGCCCGCGGCGTCTCGCCCGGGTCCGGTGCTGGCACGGCGAAACCCCGACGGAGCCCTGCGGGCGTGGCGGGTGGTGGCGAAACGGGCAGCGGCTTAGCCGCGACCGCAGTTCGGCTTCTTGCCGTGGTTGGCCTTCTTCTTTGCGCGCAGCTTGCGCTTCACAGTCCGCTTCGACATAGGTGACAATGTTAGTAGGTCCCACCCGGTCCGAGCCAAACGAGGAGACGTGCCATGACTGAAGTGCTCCCCTCCGGCGGCCAGCTGATGGTCGTGGCGACGCCCATCGGCAACCTGGGCGACCTCTCGCCCCGGGCGCTCGACCTGCTGGCCAGCGCCGACGTCGTGTACTGCGAGGACACCCGTCACTCGCGCACCCTCTTCTCGGCGCACCACATCACCCCGCGCCACCGCCTGTTGGCGCTGCACGAGCACAACGAGGCGGCCCTGTCGCTCGAGGTGGTCGAGCGCGTGGCCCGCGGCGAACTGGTGGTGCTCATCAGCGACGCCGGCACGCCGGGCATCTCGGACCCCGGAGCGCGCGTGGTCGCCGCGGTGGCCGAGGCGGGTCTGCGGGTCTCGACGGCCCCGGGGCCCACGGCCCTCGTCGGGGCGCTCACCGTCAGCGGTCTGGCGACGGACCGCTTCGTCATGGAGGGCTTCCTGGGCCGCAAGGCCGGGGAGCGGGCCCGGAGCTACGCCGCCTGGCGCCGCGAGGCGCGCACCATCGTCTTTTACGAGTCCCCCCAACGACTGGCCACCACCCTCGCCGAGTTGGCCAGGGAGTTCCCGTCGCGGCGCGTCGCGGTGGTGCGCGAGCTCACCAAGCTGCACGAGGAGGTGCTGCGCGGCACGCTGGCCGAGGTCGCCGAGGAGGTGGCGCGTCGCGAGGTCCTCGGCGAGATCGTGGTCGTCCTCGAGGGCGGCGCGCCGGCGGCGGCGGTGGACGAGGAGGTCCTGTCCGCGGCCCTGGGCGAGGCGATGGCCGGGGGTGCCACGCTGCGCGACGCCGTGGCGGGCGTGGTGGACGCCTTCGGCGTCGCGCACCGCGAGACCTACGAGTTGGCCCTGCGCCTGCGGGCCGGGGGCGCGACCTGAGTTAGTAGCCTTGGACGATGGCGAAGTACTACATCACGACACCGATCTACTACGTGAACGACGCGCCGCACGTCGGTCACGCCTACTGCACGGTGAACGCCGACGCCATGGCCCGCTGGCACCGCCTGGCTGGCGACGAGGTGAAGTTCCTGACCGGCACGGACGAGCACGGCCAGAAGGTCGCCGACGCGGCCGCCAAGAACGGGGTGAGTCCGCGTGAGTGGACCGACCAGACCTCGCGGCGCTTCCGCGAGGCCTGGGACGCGCTCAACATCAGTTACGACGACTTCATCCGCACCACCGAAGCCCGTCACTACGAGACCGTCCAGAAGTTCCTCACCGCGGTCTACGAGAACGGCTACATCTACAAGGACGTCTACCAGGGTCTCTACTGCGTGAGCTGCGAGGACTACTACACGCTCGAGTCCAGCGACGAGGGCAGGTGCCCCATCCACGGTCGCGCGCTCACCGAGATGGCGGAGGAGAACTGGTTCTTCCGCCTCAGCGCCTTCGCCGAGCCCCTCCTCAAGTACTACGAGGAGCACCCCGGCTTCGTGACCCCCGAGACCAAGCGCAACGAGGCCCTGTCCTTCATCAAGGGCGGCCTGCGCGACATCTCGATCACCCGCACCTCCATCGCCTGGGGCGTGCCGGTGCCCTGGGACGAGGACCACGTCTTCTACGTCTGGTACGACGCGCTCATCAACTACCTCACGGCGATCGGCTACGGGCGCGGCGAGGACGAGACCGGCGCGTGGTGGCCCGTCTCGCACCACCTCATCGGCAAGGAGATCCTGCGTTTCCACTGCGTGTGGTGGCCCGCGATGTGCATGGCCGCCGGGCTCGAACCGGTCAGCCACGTCCAGGTGCACGGCTGGTTGCTCGTGGGCGGCCAGAAGCTCTCCAAGACCATGGCCGCCGAGGGCGGCGTCAAGCTCACCGACATCGCGCCGGTGGTGCTCACCGACGAGTTCGGCGTCGACCCCGTGCGCTACTACCTCCTGCGCGAGACGGCGCTCGGCAACGACGGGGACTTCTCCCACGAGGGGATCACCGCGCGCTACAACACCGACCTGGCGAACAACCTGGGCAACCTGGTGGCGCGGGTCACCACGATCGTCGCCGCCAAGTGCGCCGGGCGCGGCCCGACACCCGAGGCCAGTGGCGAGCTCGCCGACGCGGCGGCCGCGGCCGTCGCCGAGACCCGGGCCGCCTGGGAGCGCTTCGCCCCCCAGCACGCCCTCGAGTCGACCTGGGGGCTCATCGGCGCGACCAACGCCTACCTCGAGCGCCACGCCCCCTGGAAGATGGAGCCGGGCGAGCCGCTCGAGACCGTGCTCGGCAACGCTCTCGAGGCCATCCGCCTGGTGGCGATCATGGCGACGCCGGCCCTGCCCCAGGTCTGCGCGGAGATCTGGCGGCGCATCGGTCTCGAGGGTGCGCCCGACGACCAGGTCTTCGACGAGGGCGCCCGCTGGGGTCAGTACCGGGCGGTCACCGAGATCGTCAAGGGGGAGCCGCTGTTCCCGCGCATCAAGGTGGACGCTCCGCGGTGAGCTACTGGACCGACGCGCACTGTCACCTGCAGGACCGCTACCTGGGCGAGCGCGAGATCGCGGTCTCGGCGCTCGAGGCGCTGGCCCGTGCGCGCGAGGCCGGAGTCGGTCGCGTCGTCGTCATCGGGACCGACGCGCGCTCCTCGCTCGAGGCCCTGGCCATCACGGAGCTGTCGGGCGAGGTCGAGGTCTACGCCACCGTGGGCCTGCACCCCCACGACGCCCTCCAGGACGTCGAGGAGATCGTGGACCTGGCTCGCGCGCGACACCCGCGTCTGGTGGGCATCGGCGAATGCGGCCTCGACTACTTCTACGAGCACTCTCCGCGCAGCGCCCAGCACGCGGCCTTCGCCCGCCAGATCCGACTGGCCACCGAGCTCGACCTGGCCCTCGTCATCCACTGCCGCGACGCCTTCGACGACCTCTTCACCCTCTTCGACGCCGAGGGGGTGCCGCCCCGCACGGTCATCCACTGCTTCACCGGTACGCCCGCCGAAGCGGGCGCCTGCCTCGAGCGCGGCTGCGACATCTCGATCTCGGGGGTGGTCACCTTCAAGAACGCCGAGTCGCTGCGCGAGGCGGCCCGCCTCGTGCCCCTCGAGCGGCTCCACGTCGAGACCGACAGCCCCTTCCTCACGCCGGTGCCGCACCGGGGCCGGGCCAATGAGCCGGCGCTCGTGGGCGTGGTGGGCGAGTTCCTCGCCGAGTTGCGCGGCGAGGACGTCGAGACCCTGCGTCGCGCGACCGGCGAGAACAGCGCCCGACTCTTCGGGCTGCCGACACCATAAAGGTAAGTTGAACAGGATTTATACGGCGGCGGTGGCGGACGAGTTGCCTTGAGGGGTTCCCTGCCCTAGCGTTGTAGCACCGGATGAGGAGAAGCATCCGGTTGTCCTGTTGGAGGGTGGAGATCTGAGGACACGACCCCGTCGGGCGCGCGTGCGCCGGACGTCGCTGGTTACCGCCGTCATCGTTGCGACGATGTCCGCGACGGTCACACTGCCTACCCTCGCGGGGGCGTCGACCTCCCACGGCTACGAGGCGATGCCCAACGTGATCGGCCTGGGCCAGAGCGAGCTGCACGCCGCCATGTACCGAGCGCAGCTGTACTACAAGACCGAAGGCCCCGGGGCCGATTCGCCGCGCTGGGTGCGCGTCGTCGGGGAGATCCCCGCGGTCGGCACCCCGGTGCCGCTCCTGTCGACGGTCATCCTCGAGGTGACCGACGTGCCCCTGGTGACCACGACGACCCGGCCGCCGGTGGTGGTGAAGAAGGTGGTCACCAAGAAGAAGCCCGCCGTCCACGTCGTCTCGGTCACTCGCAAGGGCGCCCCGACGGGCAAGCGCAAGCCCGTGGTCAAGCACGTGGCCCAGGACGCGTCCAACTTCCGCGTCGGGGTGGCCACCTGGTACGACGACCCGCACCCCTACGGCTGCGCGACGAAGTACCTGCCCTTCGGCCTCACGATCACCGTCAAGGACCTGGCCACCGGCAAGTCGATCACCTGCCTCACGGACGATCGCGAGGGGGCGGGCGGCAATCGGGTCGTCGACCTGTCCCAGACGGAGTTCGTCGAACTGGCGCCGCTGTCCACGGGCGTGGTGCCGGTTCGAGTCACCTGGTGACCCACACCCGCGCCGAACTCCACGCGCTGCTCGACGCCCACGGGCTCAAGCCCTCGCGCGCGCTGGGACAGAACTTCGTGGTGGACGCCAACACCGTGCGGCGCATCGCGCGACTCGCCGAGGTGGGACCCGGTGACCGGGTGCTCGAGATCGGGGCCGGGCTCGGCTCCTTGACCCTGGCCCTGGTCGAGACGGGAGCTCGGGTCACCGCGATGGAGGTGGACCGCTACCTGCTCGCCCCACTGGCCTCGGTGGTCGAACCCCACGGCGTCGTGGTGCACCACGCCGACGCGCTCACGGCGGACTACCGCGAGGTCCTCGACGGCCCCACCACCGTGGTCGCCAATCTGCCCTACAACGTCGCCACGCCCCTCGTGCTGCACCTGCTCGAGACCCAGCCCCTGATCACGCGGATGCTGGTCATGGTGCAAAAGGAGGTGGGCGAGCGCTTCGCCGCCCACGCCGGCGAGGAGCCCTACGGGGCGGTGTCGTTACGGGTCCAGTACTACGCCCAGGCGACCGTGGTGGGCAAGGTGGGCCCCAACGTCTTCGTGCCCAAGCCCAACGTCGACTCCGCCCTGGTCAAGATTGTGCGTCGCGAGAGCGTCGCCATCGACCCGTCCTTCGTGGGCGAGGCCGAGCTCTTCTCGGTTATCCGCACCTCCTTCGGCCAGCGTCGCAAGATGCTGCGCCGCTCGCTGCACGACTGGGCCAGCGAGGGCGTCTTCGAGCGCGCCGGGGTGGCCGAGACCCGTCGCCCCGAGGAACTCACCCTGGAGGAGTTCGCGCGATTGGCGGCGGCGCGGTGATCCAGCTCTTCGCCCCCGCCAAACTCACCTGGAACCTCGAGGTCACGGGTCGGCGCGCCGACGGGTATCACCTGCTGCGCAGCGAGATGATCTCGGTGGGCCTGATGGACCAGCTGGTGCTCGACGAGGACGGCGACTACCTGCGCGTCGTGGGGGCCGGCGACGTGCCGGCCGACGCCACCAATCTGGTGCGACGGGCGCTGGACCTGGTGGGACGGCGCGCCGGCGTGACGCTCGACAAGCAGATCCCGGCTGGCGGATGGCCGAGGCGCCAGAGCCTGGGCGGGCCGGACGCCCCAAGAGTCGGGCGAAGAGGAAATCCA
>CAIORQ010000040.1 GCA_903860745.1 uncultured Actinomycetes bacterium
GGCTGGGCGTCGAACTCGGCGTGCGCTCGTCGAGCCGGCAGCACCTCTCGGACAACCTCCACCGCGTCCTCAGCGGAGACGCGCAGCCGGTCGAGACGTCGCTGCTGGCACGCTACGTGCGCCGTGGTTTCGCCAGTTACGGCCAGTATTGGGCCGAGGGGGCCAAGTTGCCGGCGCTCTCGCACGAGACGATCACCTCGCGCTTTCGCATCGCCGAGGGACTCGAGCACCTCGAGGAGGCGCACGCCCGCGGCCAGGGAGTGGTGATCGCCCTGCCCCACGTGGGATCGTGGGAGTGGGGCGGGGCGTTCATCGCCTCCCTGGGCATGCCGATGACGGCGATCGCCGAGGAGCTCTCGCCACCTGCGCTCTTCGACTGGTTCAAGGCCAAGCGCGAGTCGATCGGCATCCACATCGAGGCCCTCAACGCCGAGGCCAGCTCGAAACTGCTCAACGTCCTCAAGTCCGGCGGTGTCGTGGGACTGCTCTGCGACCGTGACATCGCCGGAGGAGGCGTCGAGGTCGACTTCTTCTCCTCGCGGGTGACCTTGCCCGGTGGCCCCGCCACCCTGGCGCTGCGCACCGGGGCAACTCTCCTGGCCGCCGCCTGTTACGCGGGACCGGGACGCGACCACTTCGCCGTGGTCACGCCTCCCATCGAGGCACTTCGAGAAGGTCGACTGCGCGAGGACGTGACCCGCGTGACCCAGGCGGTGGCCCGCGAGCTCGAGGACCTCATCCGGCGCGCGCCGGAGCAGTGGCACGTGCTCGAGGAGAGGTTCGGTCCTGCGTGAGGGTCGAGTTCTCTCGAGTGACGCTGGTCTCGCCCTACGCCCTCGACGTCCACGGCGGGGTGCAGGAGCAGGTAGTGGCGATGAGTCGCGAACTGTCGCGCCGCGGGACGCAGGTACAGATAGTGGCGCCCCACTCGTCCGATCGCCAGTCCTACGACACACCGGCGCTCATCGATCGTTTGGGGCCGCTGATCAGCGTTGCCGCGAACGGGTCGCGGGCGCCACTGACCTTGTCGGCGAGGGCGTCGGCGCAGGCCTTCGAGCGCGTGCGCGACTTCGATCCCGATCTGGTCCACTTCCACGAACCCTTCGCGCCGCGGGTGGGATGGCGCACCCTGCGGGCGCATTGGCGTCCGGCGGTGGGGACCTTCCACCGCAGCGGCGAGGGTCCGGCGGTGTCATTGGCGGCTCCCCTCCTGCGACGCTGGTCGCGGCACCTGGACGCCGCTGCAGCGGTTTCGACCCACGCGGCGGCGACGGCGCGGCGTTCCTGCGGTCTCGATCCCGTCGTGTTGTTCAACGGATTCGAACTGGAACGGTTCGCCGAGTTCGCTCGTGAACGCCAGGCGACGACGACGATGGTGGTCCTGGGGCGCCTCGAGGAGCGCAAGGGCGTCGCCACCGCGATCGACGCGCTGCGCCGGCACAACGATCGCGTTCGCGGCGACTGGCGCCTGGTGGTGGTCGGTGACGGCCCGGACCGAGCGGCCCTGCAACGCCGCGCCGGCGCGAGCGACGTCGTGTTCATAGGCGCAGTGTCGGACGAGGAGAAGCGTCGCTGGTATCGACGTGCCGACGTGGTGGTGGCTCCGGCCACGCACGGTGAGTCCTTCGGACTGGTGCTGCTCGAGGCGATGGCCTCGATGACGCGGGTCGTCGCCAGCGACATCCCGGGGTACCGAGACGCCGCGGGCGGCCACGCGGTACTCTTCGCGGCCCGGGACCCCGCCGCCCTCGAAGCGGCCATCGTGGCGGCCCTGGGCAGCCGCGACGAAGCGACCCTCGAGAGCGCTCGCGAATACGCCCGAGGCTGGTCGATGTCCACCCTCGTCGATCGCTACCTCGACCTCTACCGGGTGGCACGCCGGGAATTCGCAGGCCTGGACTAGCCTGAAGGGATGGCCACACAGCAACGTTCGCGCACGCGGCGCCACTCGCCCTCGCGTCAGCGCGGCCCGCGACACGTCGAAGCGGTCCTCGACCCGACCTGGCGCAACCCCTACGCGCCCACGCCCGAGGAGCGGGCGGGACACCTCGAAGCCCTGCACCGCTTCGCGCTCAAGCGCAAACGCCTCGAGATCGCCCTGGCTGGGCTGGTCGTCGTCGCCCTGGCAATGGGCGCCGTCGCGTCGCCCTGGCTGATCGTGGTGGCGCTGCTCGTGGCGGCGCTGGTGTTCCTCGACGTCCGTCGTTCGATGGCGGCCATCGAGGGCCGAGGCACGGAACTCGCCTCCCTGATGCAGGCGACCTTCCAGCCCGGGGGCACCTCGAAGGACCGCCAGCGTCTCCTGACGGTGCTGGACCGTCTCACGGCGACCTTCGGCGTCGACGCCGTGAGCGCCTTCATCGTCGATGACGCCGGCTACAACGCCGCGCTCGTCCCGAGCGGCACGGGCTTCAACCTCTTCGTCACCAATTCGCTCATGGCCGACTTCGAGCTCATCGAACTCGAGGGGGTCGTCGCGCACTGCCTGGCGCGCCAACGCATGGGTACCCTGGCCCGCTTGAGCGCCTCGGCAATGGTGAACGCCTCACCCTCGGCGCGACGGGAGCTGGCGGGAGCCGGCGTGACCTACCGGGCGGACGAGGTGGCCGCCGCGGCCATTCGCTACCCCCTGGGACTCGCGGGCGCCCTGCGAAAGTGCGCCGCACAGGTGGTGTCGCCGTCGTCGTTCTTCGCCACGCCGACCTACGACCGGTGGCGCTACGTGTGGTTCGACGTGTATCGCGACCGCGCGACACGAGACCTGTCTGACCTCGACGACGTCGAGTTGCGCGCCCTGGCCCTCGAGGAGTGGTAGGCGGGGTCGCCGAGTAGGCTGGAGGCCATGACTTCAGCCCTTTCCCCCTCCACCGTCGGTTCCGCCCTCGTCAAGCGGGGCCTGGCCGACATGTTGCGCGGCGGCGTCATCATGGACGTGGTGAACCCCGAGCAGGCCAAGATCGCCGAGGACGCGGGAGCGGTGGCCGTGATGGCGCTGGAGCGGGTCCCCTCCGATATCCGTCGTGACGGCGGGGTGGCGCGGATGAGCGATCCGCAGATGATCCAGGAGATCCAGGCCGCCGTGACCATTCCGGTGATGGCCAAGGCCCGCATCGGGCATTTCGCCGAGGCGCAGATCCTTCAAGCCCTCGACGTCGACTACATCGACGAGTCCGAGGTGCTGACGCCGGCCGACGAGGAGAACCACATCGACAAGTGGGTCTTCACGGTCCCCTTCGTCTGCGGTGCCACCAACCTCGGAGAGGCGCTTCGCCGCATCGCCGAGGGTGCCTGCTTGATCCGTTCCAAGGGCGAGGCCGGAACCGGCAACGTCGTGGAGGCGGTCCGCCACCTGCGAACCATCAACGCCCAGATGCGCCGACTGGCCAGTGCCGACGCGGCCGAGCTCTTCGCGCTGGCCAAGGACCTCCAGGCCCCCGTCGCCCTGGTCCAGGAAGTGGCCGCGACCGGGAAGCTGCCGGTCCCGCTGTTCTGCGCCGGAGGAATCTCGACCCCGGCCGATGCGTCACTGGTTCTGCAACTCGGCGCCGAGGCGGTCTTCGTGGGTTCGGGCATCTTCAAGAGCGAGGACCCGGTGCGCATGGCCAAGGCCATCGTCGAGGCCACGACGCACTACGAGGACGCCAGCATCGTGACGAAGGTCTCGACCGGCCTGGGTGCCGCGATGCGCGGGGCCGAAACGGCCACGTTGGAGACCCGTCTGGCCGAGCGCGGCTGGTAGTGCGCGCCGTCGGGGTGCTCGCCCTCCAGGGCGACGTGCGAGAGCACGTGACGACCCTGGAGAATCTGGGCGTGACCGTGCGGCGCGTGCGCACGCCGGGCGACCTCAATGGCGTGAGCGGTCTGGTGATTCCCGGGGGGGAGTCCACGACGATGAGTCGACTCCTGATGACCTCAGGGCTCCGCGAGCCCTTGCAGTCGCTGATCACCGGCGGTTTCCCGGTTTTGGGGACCTGCGCGGGGCTGATCATGCTCGCTCGCGAGGTTCTCGACGGCCGAGCAGACCAGTGGAGCTTCGGAGCCATCGACGTGACGGTGCGTCGCAACGGCTACGGGCGTCAGATCGCCAGCTTCGAGACGCCGATCGACGTTCTGGGTAGCGGCACCGTGCCCGGGGTCTTCATCCGCGCTCCGCGCATCGTGCGCTGGGGCGAGGAGGTCGTCGTCCTGGCGTCCCACGACCACGGTGACGGGGCTCACCCCGTTCTGGTGCGCCAGGGCAGCGCCTGGGGATGCTCCTTTCACCCGGAACTCACCAGTGACGTCACGGTGCACGGCCTGTTCCTCGACGCCCTGGCGGAAGCGTTACGATGACTACGCCCTAAATCGGGCAGGAGGAAACATGTCCGGCCATTCGAAGTGGGCGACCACGAAGCACCGCAAGGGTGCCAAAGACTCAGCGCGCGCCAAGGTCTTCGCCAAGTTGATCCGTCAAGTCGAGGTCGCCGCCCGCGAGGGCGGGGGAGACCCGGCGGCCAACGCCAGTCTTCGCACCATGTTCCAGAAGGCTCGCGAGGCCTCGGTGCCCATCGACACCATTGAACGCGCCATCAAGCGCGGAACGGGCGAACTCGAGGGCGTGCGCTACGAGGCCATCTCCTACGAGGGCTACGCCCCCGGCGGCGTGGCGATCATCATCGAGACCTTGACCGACAACCGCAACCGCACGGGTGCCGAGATCAAGCACCTGCTCTCGAAGAACGGCGGCAACATCGCCGAGCCGGGGGCGGTGTCGTGGCAGTTCGACCGCAAGGGGATCCTCGAGGTCAAGGGTCCCCTCGACGAGGACCAGCTCCTCGAGTGGGTGCTCGAGGCCGGCGGCGAGAACTTCACTTCCCAGGGCGAGAACTTCGTCGTCACGACCGACCCCCAGGAACTGGCCGCGGTGCGCGACGCCCTCGAAGGCTTCGGTCTCACGGTGCTGAGCGCCGACCTCACCCTGGTCCCCCAGAACCTGGTCCCGGTCGAGGACGAGAACGAGGCGAAGAGGGTGTTGCGTCTGATGGACGCCATCGACGACCACGACGACGTGCAGAACGTCTACGCCAACTTCGACATCTCCGACGAGATCCTCGCCAACTTCGAGGAGTAATTCCCTTCGAGCACCCGGGTGGCGCTATAGAATCGAACACATGTTCGTACTCGGCATCGACCCCGGTCTGACGCGGTGTGGGTTCGGGCTGGTCGAGGGGTCCTTCGAGGGCCCCGAGTCGATGCGCGCCCTGCGTGCCGGGGTTCTCGAGACCGACGCCACCTCGCGGGTGGAGGATCGACTCACGCAGATCCACGACGACCTGGCCGCCCTGCTCGACGAGGCGCGCCCCGACGCGGTGGTGGTCGAGCGCGTCTTCTTCCAGCGAAACGCCCTGACCGCCATCCCCGTGGCCCAGGCGAGCGGCCTGGCGATCGCCCTGGCCGGTTCCCGGGGACTCGACGTGCGCCAGTTCACGTCCCAGCAGGTCAAGCTCGCGGTGACCGGTTACGGAGCGGCGTCCAAGACCCAGGTCCAGGAGATGGTGGCGCGCCTGCTCGGACTCGCCCAGGTGCCCCGACCCGCCGACGCCGCCGACGCTCTCGGACTGGCGATCACCTACTTCGCCACCGAGCGGATCGAACGTCGCTACGCCCAGGTGCCCTCATGATCGGCTGGCTCCGTGGCCGGGTGCTGTGGTGCGAGACCACCGGCGCGGTCGTCCTCGACGTCAACGGGGTCGGCTACGAGGTCCAGGTGGCCACGGGCGAGGTCCTGCGCAGCGGTGAGGAGATCGACCTGTACATCTTCACCCAGGTCCGCGCCGACGCGATCGTCCTCTACGGCTTCGAGTCCTTGGAGGATCGCGAGTTCTTCTCCCTCCTGCTCGCCACGCCCGGCGTCGGGCCCTCCACGGCGCTGGCGGCGCTGAGGACCATGCCCGTCGAGGAGTTGCGCCGCGCCATCGACGAGGGCGACGTCAAACGTGTCGCCCAGGTGCCCGGGATCGGGAGCAAGACCGCGAGTCGCATCGTGTTGGAGCTCAAGGGCAAGCTCGTCGAGGTGCCCGCCAAGGAGAGCGCACCACCGCGCGCCAGCGACATCGAAGAGGCCCTGCGGTCCCTGGGCTACGCCGCCGTCGAGATCCGCGACGCGCTCGAGGGCGTGGACCTGCCCGACGACGAGTCCACGGCCCTGCGCGTGGCCCTGCAACGTCTGGGACGACGATGACCCGTCGCGAGGTGGAGGTCGGGGCGCTCGAGGACCTCCACGTCGTGACGCCGCTGGCCAGTGAGGTCGAACGCCGCTCCGAGGCCACCCTGCGGCCCGCGTCGCTGGCCGACTTCGTGGGCCAGCGCGAGCTCGTCGGGCATCTCGCCATCGTCCTGGGAGCCGCCCGCACGCGCGGCCAGAGCTCGGACCACCTGCTCTTCGCCGGGCCACCCGGACTGGGCAAGACCTCCCTGGCGAGCATCGTGGCCCACGAGATGGGCTCAGGTCTGCGGGTGACCTCGGGACCGGTCCTCGCCCGACCCGGGGACCTCGTGGCCCTGTTGACCGATCTCCAGGAGGGCGAGGTCCTCTTCATCGACGAGATCCATCGACTCTCGCGCGCCGTGGAGGAGGTCCTCTATCCCGCGATGGAGGACCGACGCCTCGACGTGATGATCGGACGGGGCCCCTCGGCCCGATCGATCCGTCTCGACCTGCCGGCCTTCACCCTGGTCGGTGCGACGACCCGGACCGGGCTGGTGGCCGCGCCGTTGCGCGACCGCTTCGGCTTCGTGGGACAGCTCGACCTCTACGAGGTGGATGAGCTGCGCCAGATCGTCACCCGGTCGGCCGGCCTGCTCGACGTCGCGCTGCGCGGTGACGCCGCCGGGGTGATCGCCGCTCGGGCCCGCGGTACCCCGCGAATCGCCAACCGCCTGCTGCGACGGGTGCGCGACGTGGCGTCGGTCGGCGGACATCTCGAGGTCGACGCCGGCTTGGCCGGCGAGGCCCTGGACCTGTTCGGCGTGGACGAACACGGCCTCGACAAGATCGACCGACGGATCCTCGGTCTGCTGTGCGGTCAGTTCGCCAGCCTGCCCGTGGGCCTCACGACCCTCTCACACGCCTGTGGCGAGGAGCCCGCCACCATCGAGGACGCCTACGAGCCCTACCTGTTGCGCGAAGGCTTCCTGATCCGCACCCCGCGCGGCCGGGTCGCCACCGACAAGGCCTACGCCCACCTGCGCCTGTCGCGTCCCGGTGGGGGCTTGGTCTAAGTCCGCTTGCCGGAGCGAGTAGGGTTTCTGTGGTCTATCGACGGAGGAAACACCCATGTTGTTCGAAGTGGCCACCACATCATCCAAGGGCGGCAGCCCGCTCATCATCATCATCTACGTGGTGCTCTTCGGGGGGCTCTACTTCTTCTACC
Source organism: uncultured Actinomycetes bacterium (assembly GCA_903860745.1). Lineage (GTDB taxonomy): Bacteria > Actinomycetota > Acidimicrobiia > Acidimicrobiales > RAAP-2 > RAAP-2. The sequence continues at coordinate 7,413 of CAIORQ010000040.1, forward strand.
TGCGTCCGCGCAGTCGCCGTCAGAAGGCGGCGCGCACGACCTCTCGTCAGGTGGAGATCGGCGACCAGGCCCGCACTATTGGCGGGCTGATCGGCACGGTCGTCAATCGCACCGACGAGGCGGTCACCCTGCGCACCGCGAGTGGCGTGGAGTTGGACTTCATCCCCTCGGCGATCGCCGGACGCCACGTGCCGCCCGGGGCCGAGGTGGCGGAGCCTGCCGAGGGTGAGAGCCACGCGGACGGCGAGGAGCACTCGAGCGAGGGCGACGACAAGTAATGGCGGCACCCGCAGCATCGCGTAAATCCTTGATCGTCAGCCTCCTGTTGACGATCGTGATCGGTCTGGGCTCCTTCGCCGCGACCTTGTCGCTCGGCTGGGGCCCCAAGCTGGGACTCGACCTGGCGGGTGGCCTCTCGGTCGTCTACCGACCCGCCACCTCCGCCACCCAGGCGCAGCTCGACGAGGTCGTCACCATCTTGAACGACCGCATCAACGGCCTGGGCGTCTCGGGGGCCGAGGTCAACGTGCAGGGCAAGAACGTGGTGGTCAGCGCCCCGGGGGTCACCGACGCCCGCCAGATCCTCCAAGAGATCGGCCAGACCGCGCAGCTGTTCTTCCGTCCCGTGCTGTGCATCGTGGCTCCCGCGGCCAAGGACGCGAAGCCCATCGCCGCCTCCAAGATGCCCGCCTGTGGTGGGGCCTACGCCATGACCGAGGCCAACCTCGCCGTGAACCCCAACAACTCGGCGTCGGGATTCTCCTCCAACACGCCCGGGACCGACCCGAAGTACGCCAAGATCGCCACCACCGCGCCGACCGACGACAACGCGACCACCCCCTACGTCATCTTGCCCACCCTGGGCGACCCGCCGTCCTACCGCTCGCTGCTTGGCCCCGTCGAGCTCACCGGCACCGCCATCGGCAAGGCCTTCGCCACCCAGAACCAGGTCGGTGCCTGGGTGGTGGACTACACCCTGACGGGAGCCGGCAGTCCCAAGTGGGACGCCGTCGCCAAGGAGAACTTCCATCAGGCGCTCGCCATCGAGCTCGACGGCGTGATCCAGTCGGCCCCGCTCATCCAGCCGACCCAGACCACCTTCACGAGTTTCGGAGGACAGGGGGAGATCTCGGGCAGCTTCACCGAGAACTCCGCCAAGAGACTGGCCCTGGCCATGGAGTTCGGCGCCCTGCCGGTGCGCCTGGTGCCCCTGACGACCCAGACGGTGTCTCCGACCCTCGGCCACAGCGCCCTGGTGGCGGGACTGGGCGCCGGCATCGCGGGTCTGGCACTCGTGCTGCTCTACGTGATCGCGTACTACCGTGCACTGGGCCTGGTGATCGTGCTCGGCCTGGGCGTCACGGCCGCGCTGCTGTGGGCGATCATCTCGGCGCTGGGCCATACCGCCTACGCCCCGACCTTCTCGCTGGCGGGTGTCACGGGTCTGATCGTCTCGATCGGCATCACGGTGGACAGCTATATCGTGTACTTCGAACGATTGAAAGACGAGGCCCGAGCAGGGCGCACCGTACGCACCTCGGTGGACCGCGGTTTCAAGTCGGCCTGGCGCACGGTGTTGGCCGCGGACACGGTGAGTCTTCTCGCGGCCGTGCTGCTGTACCTCATCGCCGTCGGTGACGTCCGCGGCTTCGCCTTCTTCTTGGGTCTGTCGACCCTCATGGACGTCTTCATCACCTGGTACTTCACCAGACCCCTGGTGATCCTGCTCGGACGTCGCGACAAGCAGAGCTCTTCGGCCCTCTCGATGGCCGCCGGCATGTACGCAGGAGGCGCCCATGAGTGACACCTCACTCAGCACACCCGAGAAGAAGATGAGCGGGTTCGGTCGTCTCTACCACGGACTCACCACCGTCGACTTCGTCGGACGCAAGAAGATCTGGTTCACCGCCTCCGTGATCATCATCTTGATCGGACTGGGCTCGCTGAGCGTGCGCGGTTTCAACCTGGGCATCGACTTCAAGGGGGGTAGCTCCTGGGAGGTGCAGACCACGCACTCCTCGGTCGCGGCCATGACCTCGGCGGCCGAGAAGGCGGGACTCTCGAACCCCACGGTCACCGAACTGGGCGGCAAGACCTTCCAGGTGACCGCCGACCTCAACAGCCTCTCCGCCGCGCAGCAGCAGAGCGTGACGACGGCGGTGGTGGACGCCTTGGCCAAGGAGGCGGGAGTCGCCGCGACCGCTGTGTCGACGGCGAGCGTCGGACCCACCTGGGGCGGACAGGTGACTCACCGAGCTCTGGAGGCGCTGCTGTTCTTCTTCTTGGCGGTGGTGCTCTACATCTCCTTCCGCTTCGAACCGAAGATGGCCCTGGCGGCCTTCATCGCGATGATCCACGACCTCCTGGTGACGGTGGGGGTGTATTCCCTCTTCGGCTTCCAGATCACCCCGGACACGGTGATCGCGATCTTGACGATCCTGGGTTATTCGCTCTACGACACCGTGGTCGTCTTCGACCGCGTTCGCGACAACGCGACCAGTTCGACTGCGGTGCTCAAGACCGGGACGATGACCTACAGCGAGATGGTCAACCTGTCGATGAACCAGACCCTGGCCCGTTCGATCAACACCTCGCTCGTGGCGATCCTGCCCGTGATGGCGGTGCTGCTGGTCGGTGCCGACCTCCTGGGCGCGACGACGCTGCAGAACTACGGCCTGGCCCTCTTCGTGGGCCTCATGAGCGGTGCCTACTCGTCGATCTTCATCGCCAGCCCGTTGCTGGCGATCATGAAGGAGCGCGAGCCGCGCTACCGGGACCTGGCCGCGCGCGTGGCGCGCAGCGAGCACCGCACCTTGACGCCCCAGGCCGCCGCACTCTTGGTCACCGACGTGACCGGTCGCAGCGGCGCTTCGGCACGCCGTCCGGTCACCACGGTCACCCCCCGAGCCCGCAAACAGAAGCGCCGTTGACGCATAGGCTGATTTGATGGTCAGTCTCACGTCGCGCTCGACGGTCGATCCGGCCCTCGAGGGCTCGGTGGAGCGTATCATCGCGCGCTTTCGCGAACACCACGAGGGCGGCGACGTCGCGCTGATCCGTCGGGCCGGCATCGTGGCAATCAACGCGCACGAGGGACAGTTGCGCCGTACCGGCGAGCCCTACGTGACCCACCCCATCGCCGTCGCCGACATCACCGCCGACCTGGGTCTCGACGAGATGACCATCGCGGCGGCGCTCCTGCACGACGCGGTCGAGGACACCGGTGTCACCAACGAGTGGATCATCGAGGAGTTCGGGGAGAAGGTGGCCGCGGTCGTCGACGGGGTTACCAAACTCGACCGCCTGGAGTTCGACTCCAAGGAGGCCCAGCAGGCCGCCACCATCCGCAAGATGTTCATCGCGATGGCTCAGGACTGGCGCGTGCTGCTCATCAAGCTGGCCGACCGCCTGCACAACATGCGCACGATCTCGGTGATGCCGATGGCCCGTCAGCGCGCCATCGCCCAAGAGACGCTGGACGTCTACGCCCCCTTGGCCCACCGTCTCGGCGTCCAGCAGGTCAAGTGGCAACTCGAAGACCTGAGCTTCGCGACCCTGCACCCCAAGCGCTACGCCGAGATCGAACAGATGGTCGCGGCGCGCCAACCCGAGCGCGAGGCCTACCTCCTGGACGTGATGGGCGTCTTGAGCGACAAGTTGCGCAGTTTCGGCATCAACGCCGAGGTCAAGGGTCGCCCCAAGCACCTGTGGAGCATCTACGAGAAGATGGTCGTCGGGGGCAAGGAGTTCGACGACATCTACGACCTCGTGGGTCTGCGGGTCATCGTCGACGACGACCGTGACTGCTGGGCGGTGCTCGGCGCCATCCACGCCCTGTGGTCGCCGGTGCCCGGTCGCTTCAAGGACTACATCAACTCCCCGAAGTTCAACCTCTACCAGTCGCTGCACACCACGGTCATCGGGCCCAAGGGCAAATCCGTCGAGGTCCAGGTGCGCACCCACGAGATGCACCGGCGCGCCGAGTTCGGGGTGGCCGCTCACTGGAGCTACAAGGAGGGCGCCTCCAATCGCGAGATCCAGTGGATGCAACGCCTGGCCGACGTCCACGAGGAGGAGCCGGACCCGATCGCCTTCCTCGAGGCGCTCAAGCTCGACCTCGGCCAGGACGAGGTCTACGTCTTCACACCCAAGGGTCGGGTCGTGGCCCTCATCGAGGGTGCGACGACCATCGACTTCGCCTACGCCGTGCACACCGAGGTGGGCCATCACTGCGTCGGCGCCAAGGTCAACGGTCGACTGGTGCCTCTGGAGACCGTCCTGCACTCCGCCGACGTGGTGGAGATCATCACCTCGAAGAACTCCTCCGCGGGTCCGTCGCGCGACTGGCTCAACTTCGCCCAGTCCTCACGGGCCAAGTCCAAGATCCGTCAGTGGTTCCAGCGCGAACGCCGCGAGGACGCCATCGAGGGAGGTCGCGAGGAGCTGACCCGGGCCCTGCGCCGCGAGGGCCTGCCCATCGCCACCTCGCTGTCCTCGAGCGCGTTGGAGGCGGTGATCGCCTCGCTCAATCTCGAGAACTTCGAGGCCCTGTTGATGGCGATCGACTCGCACCAGATCTCCGCCCTGGCGGTCGTCCAGCGCCTCGCGCGCGAGCTACACGGGGGAGACGCCGAACAACTCCCCACGACCGTCACGCGGGCCCCGCGCAACACCCGCACGACGCGACGCGGGGCCGGGGTCTACGTCGAGGGGCTCGACGACGTGATGATCCACCTCGCGCGATGCTGCTCTCCGGTGCCCGGGGACTCCATCATGGGCTTCATCACCCAGGGTCGCGGCGTGTCGGTGCACCGCGACGACTGCTCCAACGCCGTGGCGCTGGCCCACCGCCTCGGCGAGCGGATCATCGACGTCGAGTGGGACGGCACGACCCACGGACAGTACCGCGTCGCCCTCGAGGTGATGGCCTTCGACCGGGCGCGTCTGTTGTTGGACGTGTCCAAGGTGGTCGCCGAGTACCACCTCAACATCATCTCGAGTTCCACCGCGACCTCGGGCTCGCGCATCGTGCGCATGCTCTTCGACGTCGAACTGGTCGACCCGAGTCACCTCTCGAGCCTGCTGTCGGCCCTCAAGGGCGTCGACGGCGTCTTCGACGCCTTCCGCCAGAACCCGGGACACCACAAGACCTCATGAGCACCTTCCAGGCCCCCATCGGCACGCACGACGTACTGGCCCCCCAATCCGCCCTCTGGGAGGGACTGGTGGCGACCTTCGCCCAGTACGCCTACCGCTACGGCTTCACGCTCGCCGTCACGCCCATGTTCGAGGAGATCGGCGTGTTCAATCGGGGCATCGGCGAGCACAGCGACGTGATGACCAAGGAGATGTACGTCTTCACCGACCGCGGGGAGCGCACCTACGCCCTGCGTCCCGAGGGTACCGCCTCGGTGGTGCGGGCCTTCGTCCAGCACCAGCCCGTGACCCCCTACAAGGCCTGGTACGTCACGCCCGCCTTTCGCTACGAGCGTCCCCAGGCGGGGCGTTACCGTCAGCACCACCAGCTCGGTGTCGAGGCCCTCGGCAGCGACGACCCGGCGATGGACGTCGAGGTCATCGCCCTGGCCTGGCGCTTCTACGAGGCCCTGGGCCTCACCCGCGTGCGCCTCCTGATCAACTCCATGGGGCACGCGGAGTGTCGTGCTCGCTACGTCGAGGTCCTGCGGGGCCACCTCGACGAGCACCGTGAGCAGCTCTGTGACGAGCACCGCGCGTCGTGGTCCACCAACCCCTTGCGCGTGCTCGACTGCAAGCGCGACGCCTGCGTCGCGGTCACCAACGACGGACCGTCCCTGCCCGACTTCTTGTGCGCCGACTGCGCCGCGCACTTCGCCGCGGTGCGCGCGGGCCTCGCCAGCCTCGGCATCTCCTCGACGCTTCAGCCACGGCTGGTGCGGGGCTTCGACTACTACACCCGCACCACCTTCGAATTCGTCGCCGACGCCCTGGGTTCGGCCCAGAACGCCATCGGTGGGGGAGGCCGCTACGACGGTCTGACCGAGCAACTCGGGGGCAAGCCCACCAGCGGCATCGGCTTCGGATCGGGTATCGAGCGACTGCTACTGGCCCGCGAGGCGGAGGGATTGACGTCGAACCTGATCAACAGGTCTATCGACGTCTTCATCGTCGACACGACCGGTGGCGCGGAGGCCACGGCGCTCGCGGACCAACTGCGCCGGGCCGGCTTCGCGGTCGAACGGGCCTACGACGCGCGGTCGATGAAGTCCCAGATGAAGGCGGCGGATCGCTCGGGAGCGCGCGTCGCGCTGCTCGTCGGTCCCCAGGAGCTCGAGGCTGGCCAGATTACGATGAGAGACCTGAGAAGCGACGACTTCGAGACCGCCCAGCGACGCGTCGAGCGTGCGGGGTTGGTCGCGACGCTGCGCGAGCACCTGAGCAAGTGAAGAGACCATGAGCGAGAACTACGAATCGACCAGCATGCGTGACCTCCTGTGTGGGTCGGTGGACGCCTCCCTGATCGGCCGACGACTCAGCGTCTGTGGCTGGGTGTCCAAGCGGCGCGAGCACGGTGAGCACCTCGCTTTCCTCGACCTGCGCGACCGTTCGGGCGTGGTTCAGGCCGTGGTCGAGGGATCGGTGGACGTGCGCAGCGAGTACGTGCTTCGCGTCACCGGCACGGTGTCGCGTCGTCCCGAGGGCACGGTGAACGACCGCCTGGCCACCGGGGAGGTCGAGCTCACCGACTGCGAGGTGGAGGTCCTCTCGGCCGCGGAGCCGCCGCCCTTCCAGATCGACGAGCGCTCCGACGTCGACGAGCAGGTCCGGCTGAAGTACCGCTACATCGACGTGCGCCGCGAGAAGATGCAGCGCAACCTGCGCCTGCGTGCCGTGGTCAACGCCACGATGCGCTCGGCGATGATGCGACAGGGCTTCTGCGAGGTGGAGACGCCCCTGCTGTGGGCGCCCACCCCCGAGGGCGCCCGCGAGTTCGTGGTGCCCTCACGGCTGCACACCGGCGAGTTCTACGTCTTGCCCCAGAGTCCCCAGATCGCCAAGCAGCTCCTGATGGTCGGTGGTTTCGACCGCTACTTCCAGATCGCGCGCTGTCTGCGCGACGAGGACCTGCGCGCCGACCGCCAGTTCGAGTTCACCCAGCTCGACGTCGAGGCCAGTTTCGTGGGCCAGGAGGACGTCTTCGCCTTCGTCTCCGAGGCCGTGCTCGACGCCGCCGAGGCCGCCACCGGGCATCGCCCCGAACCGATCGCCACCATGACCTGGGCGCTGGCCCTCGACCTCTACGGCACCGACAAGCCCGACCTGCGCTTCGCGATGGTGATGCAGGACCTCTCCGAGGCCTTCGCCCGGACCGAGGTCAAGGCCTTCGCCGCGCCCACCGTCAAGGCCCTGAGGGTGCCCGCGGGAGCGGAGTACACCCGTTCGCGCCTCGACGCGCTCACCGAGCACGCCAAGTCGCTCGGCGCCAAGGGCCTGGCGTGGTTCCGCGTGACGTCCGAGGGGCTCGACTCGCCGCTGGCGCGCTTCCTCAACGCCGCCGAGTCCGCCGCCATCGCTTCGGTCGACGGCGCGCAGGTGGGCGACCTCGTGCTGGTCGTGGCCGACGAGTACGAGCCGGCCTGCAAGGTCCTGGGCGCGCTGCGCCTGGTCATCGGGGCACCGCCGGTCAGCCAGGGGCCGCACCGCTACATCTGGATCACCGAGTTCCCGCTCTTCGAAGGAGTCGACGACGACGGCAACCTGGTCTCGGCGCACCACCCCTTCACCATGCCCCACCTCGACGACCTCGACCTGATCGACACCGACCCCCTCAAGGTCCGCTCCCAGTCCTACGACCTCGTGCTCAACGGGTGGGAGCTGGGCAGCGGTTCGGTGCGCATCCACCGCGCCGACATCCAGTCGCGGATCTTCGCCGCCCTCGGGATCACCGAGGAGGAGGCCCAGAACCGCTTCGGCTTCTTGCTGGGCGCCTTCAGGTACGGCGCACCGCCGCACGCGGGCTTCGCGGTGGGTATCGACCGTCTGGTGGCCATCTTCGCGGGCGAGGACAACATCCGCGAGGTCATCGCCTTCCCCAAGACCCAGTCCGGGACGGACCTCATGACCGGCGCGCCCAAGAACATCACCGAACGCCAGGTCCGCGACCTTCGCCTGCGCTTCGCCCCCAAGGGGTAGCCACGTCACTCTTCGACGACGCCAGGGCCCAGCGCCTGCGCGCGACGGCGCCCCTGGCCGAGCTGTTGCGACCGCGAAGCCTCGACGACATCGTCGGCCAAGACCACCTGGTGGGGCCCGGCTCGGCGCTGCGCACGATGGTGGAGGCGCGTCGACTCACCTCGATGATCTTCTGGGGTCCCGCGGGCACCGGCAAGACCACCCTGGCGCGGATCGTCGCGGCGTCCGCCGGCTACGCCGCCGAGAGCGTGTCGGCGGTGTCCAGCGGCGTCAAGGACGTGCGTGAGTCCCTGGAGCGCGCGCGCCAGCGTCTGGGAGAGCGCGGACAGTCGACCGTGCTGTTCATCGACGAGGTGCACCGCTTCAACAAGTCCCAGCAGGACCTGTTGTTGCCGGCCACCGAGTCGGGTGAGATCGTGCTGATCGGCGCCACCACGGAGAACCCCTTCTTCGAGGTGAACGCGGCGCTGATGAGTCGCACGACCCTGTGGCGCCTGCGGCCCTTGGGCGAGGCGGACCTGCGGGTGCTGATCGGGCGCGCGAGTTCCCTGCGCCAGGCCGAGATCGCCGCCGACGCCATCGAGGCCCTGGTCGCCAGCGCCGACGGCGACGCGCGCTCGATGCTGACCACCCTGGACACGGCACTGATCCTGGCCCAGGGGGCTGGTCCGGGCGCGACGGTGGTGACGCGCGAGCACGTCTCGGCGGCCCGCGACGGACGCCTCGTGCACCAGTCGCGCGACACGCACTACGACCAGGTCTCCGCGCTGATCAAGTCGCTGCGGGGATCGGACCCCGACGCCGCCCTCTACTACCTGATCTCGCTGCTCGAGGCGGGGGAGAGTCCGCGCTTCCTGGCGCGGCGTCTGGTCATCTTGGCGTCGGAGGACATCGGCATCGCCGATTCGCAGTCGCTGGTGGTGGCCGAGGCCGCCGCGCGCGCCGTGGAGTTCGTCGGGCTGCCCGAGGCGCGACTCACCCTGGCTCACTGCGCGATCCACCTGGCCCTCGCCCCCAAGAGCAACACTGTGACCCGGGCCCTGGGTGCGGTGAGCGACGCGGTGCGCTCGGGGGGCGCCGAGGTGCCCCGACACCTTCGTGACGCCCACTACTCGGGCGCCCAGCAACTGGGGTTCGGTGAGGGCTACGTGTACCCTCACGACGTCGCGGGAGGCTGGGCCGACCAGCGCTACCTGCCCGAGGAACTGGGCGACCGTCGCTTCTTCGAACCCACGGCCTACGGTGACGAGGCCCGCCTGGTGCGCGATTGGCGCCGCCGTCGCGGCGAGGGCGATCTGGACGACGGGGCTGGTGACGCTGCGCCGGTAGAGTGAAATCCGTGGAAGCAGCCGAACTCCGATCAACTTTTCTGGATTATTTCGCCCAAAACGGGCACCTGGTCATCCCCTCGGCCAGCCTGATCCCCCACGACCCGAGCCTGCTGTTCACGGTGGCGGGCATGGTGCCCTTCAAGCCCTACTTCCTGCTCGAGGAGACCCCGCCGGCGCCGCGCGCCGTGTCGGTCCAGAAGTGCTTCCGCGCGCCCGACATCGACATCATCGGCACGACGCAACGCCACCTGACCTTCTTCGAGATGATGGGCAACTTCTCCTTCGGCGACTACTTCAAGGAGGGGGCCATCCGCTACGCCTGGGGTCTGATCACCGAGGGCTTCGGGCTGGACCCGCAGCGCCTGTGGGTCACCGTGCACCACTCCGACGACCAGGCCGAGGAGATCTGGCGCGACCTGATCGGCGTGGCGCCCGAGCGCATCCAGCGCCTGGGCGAGGACAACTTCTGGGACATGGGCGAGACCGGCCCCTGCGGGCCGTGCTCGGAGATCTTCTTCGACAAGGGACCCTCCTTCGGGGCCGACGGGGGCCCGGCCTTCGGCGGCGACGACCGTTTCATCGAGTTCTGGAACCTGGTGTTCATGCAGTTCGAGAAGGGCCCGGGGGGCTCGCTGGTCGACCTGCCCAAGCAGAACATCGACACGGGAGCGGGCTTCGAACGCTGCCTGTCCATCCTCAACGGGGTCGAGTCCGTGTTCGCCACCGACCTCTTCGCGCCCCTGCTCGAGACCGCCTCGCGGGCGCTGAACGCCCCCTACGGGCGCGACGAGCAGACCGACATCGCCATCCGGCGCATCGCCGAGCACGGCCGGGCGATGACCATGCTGGTGTCCGACGGCGTCCTGCCGTCCAACGAGGGCCGCGGCTACGTCCTTCGACGCATCATCCGCCGGGCCATCCTGGCGGCCCGACGCTCGGGCTCGGACGCCGCGTTGACCTCGGCGCTGGTGGACGCGACGGTCGAGAAGATGGGCGAGGCCTATCCGGTGCTCGTCAAGGACCGCGACCTGATCAAGTCGGTGCTCGAACGCGAAGAGGCGGGTTTCGCCCGGACGCTGCGCACGGGGATGTCCCTGCTCGAGGAGGCGCGCGACGAGGTCGCGGCGGCCGGCACCGCGGTCTTCCCCGGCGACGTGGCGTTCCGACTCCACGACACCCACGGTTTCCCCATCGAGCTCACCAGCGAGATCGTCGCCGAGTCGGGCATGGGGGTGGACCGCGCGGCCTTCGACGTCGCCATGGGTCTCCAACGCGAACGCGCGCGCGCCAGCGCCAAGGCCCTGAACCTGGCCGACGAGGCGCAGTACCGCGAACTCGTCGAGGCTCACGGCACCACCGAGTTCGTGGGGCGCGACGCGAGTCGCTACAGCGTGGAGACCACGGCGCTCGCCCTGCTGGTCGGCGAGGACGGCCAGAGCGAGTTGTTCCTTACGTCCACACCCTTCTACGCCGAATCCGGTGGTCAGGTCGGCGACACCGGAACCTTCGTCACCGAATCGGGTCGCTTCGAGGTGCTCGACACGCAGAACGTGGCCGGCGGACTCTTCGCGCATCGCGGACGCCTCACCGGCGAGATCCTGCCGGGGCAGGTGGGAATCGCCACCATCGACCCGCTGCGCCGCGAGGCCACCCGTCGCAACCACACCGCCACCCACTTGCTGCACTCGAGCCTGCGCGCCATCCTGGGCGACCACGTGCGCCAGCAGGGTTCCTACGTCGGACCCGACCGGCTTCGCTTCGACTTCTCCCACGGCGCGGGCCTGCGCCACGAGGAGCTCACCGAGATCGTCACCCTGGCCAACCACGACGTGGTGGCCAACGAGGGTGTCGAGACGATCGAGACCAGCAAGGTCGACGCCGAGAAGATGGGGGCCATCGCCTTCTTCGGCGACAAGTACGGCGACCGGGTGCGGGTGGTGCGCGCCGGCAGCCACAGTCTCGAGTTCTGCGGTGGCACCCATGTAGAGCGCCTGGGCGACATCGGACAGATCCAGGTGGTCTCGGAGGCCTCGATCGGCGCGAACACCCGTCGCATCGAGGCGGTGAGCGCGATGGGCGCCCTGCGGCGCAGCGCCGAGATGGAGGCGACCCTCTCGTCGGTGGCGACCCTGCTCAAGACCTCCCTGGACGACGTCGTCCCCTCCCTGGAACGGCTCTTCGAGCGCCAGCGCGAGGTCGACAAGGAACTCTCCTCCCTGCGACAGGCCCAGCTGGCCCTCTTCGCCGAGCAGCTCCACGCCCGGAGCGAGGCGCCGGTGCTGGTGGCCCGCGTCGACGGCTACCCGGGGGAGCAGCTGCGCACGCTCGCCCAGGACCTCCAGCGCCGCGGACGGCGCGTGGTGGTGCTGGCTGGCGCCAACGACGACAAGGTCTCCCTGGTGGTCGCCAGCGACGAGTCCCTCGACGCCGCGGCCACGGTCAAGCGGCTCGCCGCTCTGGTGGGCGGCGGCGGCGGCGGATCGGCCCGGCTGGCCCTGGCCGGCGGGCGCGACGTGACGGGCATCGACCGCGTCCTCGCGGCGGCCCAGGATCTCTAGCGTCGTGGCGCGGATCCTCGGGATCGATCCCGGCACCCGCCGCTGCGGCGTGGCGTTGACCGATTCGGCCGAGACGATGGCGTTCCCGCGTGAGGCCCTGGCCTACGACACGGACTTCGTCCCGCGCGTGGCGCGACTCGCCGCCGAGGAGGCCGTGGAACTCGTCGTCGTCGGGCGCCCCGTGGCCCTGTCGGGCGCCGCCACGCAGAGCACCAGCTTCGCCGACGAGCTCTTCGAACGCCTGAGCGAGCACCTGGCGCTACCGGTCGTGCAACACGACGAGCGCCTGACCACCGCCGCGGCACAGCGATCGCTCTCCGAGGCCGGCCACCGGCTCAAGGACCACCGTTCGCGCATCGACTCCGCCGCGGCGGTGGTCATGCTCCAGCACTACGTGGACGCCCGCAATGCGCACTAGAGCGTTGGCCAGGGCGCTGGGCGCGCTGGGCGCGCTGGCGGTCGTGCTGGTCGCCTGGTTCGCGCTGCAGTACTACCCGATCGGGGGATCGGGGCGTGAGGTGCTCGTCACCGTCCATCCGGGCGACTCGATGGCGACGATCGCCGGCGAACTGCACAGCGCGGGCGTGTTGAGCTCGGCCCTCGCCTTCCGGCTGGACAGTCTCGTCGAAGGCGCGCCCCTCGTCACGCCGGGCGTCTACGAACTGCGCCAGGGGGCCACCTTCTCGTCCATCCGTTCGATCCTGAGCGACCTGCCCAACGTGCCCCAGGTGGACGTCACGGCCGGCCTCACCCTCAAGGAGATCGCCGCGAGCATCGCCGACGACGAGGGCGACAACTTCGCGACGGCCTTCCTCGCCGACGCGACCCAGGCCGCCCGGGTCAGCAGCTATCACCTCAACGGCTCCCTCGAGGGGCTCATCGGTGTGGGGAGCTACCTCATCACCCCGGGTGAGACGCCCGCGCAGCTGCTCGCAGCCATGCAGACGAGCTTCGCCGACGCCGCCGCCGACGCGACGCTGACGCCCGCGAGCAGGCTCGACGGGCTCAACGCCTACCAGCTGGTCATCGCCGCCTCCATCGTGGAGAAGGAGGGCTACTACCCCCAGAACATGCCCAAGGTGGCGCGCGTCATCCTCAACCGCTTGGCGAAGGGGATGCCCCTGCAGATGGATTCGACGGTGCTCTACGCCCTGGGGCTCGACGGGGGGAAGGTGACGCCCGCGATGCTGAGGACCCGCTCGCCCTACAACACCTACTTGAACCTCGGTCTGCCGCCCACGCCGATCTGCGTGGTGTCGGCCACGGCGCTGTCGGACATGCTCCATCCTCCCGTCGGCAGCTGGCTCTATTTCGTCCTGGTGGACAAGCAGGGCGACATGGCCTTCTCCGACACCTACGCCGAGCAGCTGGCCGAGGAGGCCCGCGCGGCCAAGGCGGGTGTCTGATGCAGTGGCGTCTCGGGGTGGCGGGCTCGCCCATCGAGCACTCACTCTCGCCGCAGCTGCACATGGCCGGTCTCGCGCTCGCGGGCCTGACGGGCACGTCGCGGCGCTTCGAACTGCGTGAGGACCAGGGGAGCGAACTGCGGGCCCTCTTCGGCAGCGAGGTGGACGCGCTGTCGGTGACGATGCCCCTCAAGTCGGTGGGGGCCACGCTCTGCGACGAGCTCGACGCCGCCGCGCGCGAACTCGGCGTGGTCAGTTCGATGCTGTGGCGCGACGGGAAGCTCTGGGGCGCCACGATGGACGGCCAGGGATTCGTCGATTCGTTGCGGGGTTGCTACTCCTTCGACTTCGCCCACGCCCACGCCGTGGTGCTCGGGGCCGGGGGAGCCGCGCGAGCCATCGTCGGCGCGCTGGTGGACGCGGGAGTGCAGTCGGTCTCGGTGCTCGGGCGCACCGAGTCCAAGGTGGCCGACCTCGTCTCGCGGTGGAACAACGTGACCGGTGAGATGGTGCTCTACCGGCCCGTGGACCTCATCGTCAACACGACGCCGGTCGCGAGTCGTGTCGCCGACGCCGCCGTGATGCAGGGCGTCTCGCGTGACACGGTGGCCGTGGACATCACCTACGACCCGCGGCGCTCGCCCTGGCTGGCCCTGCACGAGGACTACGGCTGCCGATCGCGCAACGGCCTGGCGATGCTGGCCTACCAGGCGGCCCGTCAGATGAACTGGTGGTGGGACCTCGACCTCGACGGCGCGGAGCTCTTGAAGGCGATCTCGTGAGCGACCTGCTCAACGCCCACGGCGTGTCGCTGCACCGCCCCAGCGAGCACATGGACTACAGCCTGGCGATCGCCTTGACGCTACTGGGCCTCTTCGGAGCCTTCATGTCCTACAGCGCGACGAAGGTGGCGCTGGTCGACGCGGGGTACAACCCGCACTACTACATCGAGCGCCAGGGCGTCTTCGTGCTCATCGGCATCGTCGTCATGCTGGTCCTGGCCCGACTGGACTACCGGCGTCTCGAGGTGCTGGCCACGCCGCTGTACGTCTTCTCCTTCTTCGCCCTGGCGGGGGTGTTCGTGGTGGGCAAGAGCGCCCTGGGCGCCCAGCGCTGGTACAGCTTCGGCCCCCTGCAGATCCAGCCCAGCGAGTTCACGGTCCTGTTCATCATCTTGGCGGTGGCGACCTTCTGCGAACGCCGCAACCAGGGGCTGCGCATGTACGACGTGACGCGTCTGCTGGTGATGGCCATGGCCCCGCTGGCGTTGATCTTCCTGCAGCCCGACCTGGGCACCTCGATCATCATCGTGCTGGTGGTGGCCGGGATGATGGTGGTCGCGGGGATCCCGCCACGCTTCATGGCCTTCCTCACCATCGTCGGCTCCATCGGTCTGGTGGCGGCGGTGTACCTGGACCTGCTCAAGAAGTACCAGGTGGAGCGCTTCACCTCCTTCATCAACCAGAACTCGAACAACTCGGCCATCTCCGCGCTCCTCTACGAGGTCCACAACGCCAAGGCCGCCATCGGCGCGGGTGGTCTCTGGGGGGCGGGTGTCTTCAACGGTCTCCAGACCGTGCTGGGCTTCGTGCCCGAGCAACGCACGGACTTCATCTTCACCGCGATCGGCGAGCAACTCGGCTTCGTCGGCGCCGCCTCGGTGATCCTGCTCCTGGGTTTCATCGGCTGGCGCATGTGGGTGACGGGACGACGCGCCAAGGACACCATGGGACGCCTGCTGTGCATCGGCATCTTCATCTTCTTCGCCTTCAGCTGTTTCGAGAACATCGGCATGACGATGGGCATCATGCCCGTGACCGGCATCCCGCTGCCGCTGCTGAGCTACGGCGGGTCGGCGGCGCTGGTCTTCTACTCGGCCGGCGGCGTGGTCCTGTCGGTGTCACGACGTCTGGGGAATTGAGGTCGACCATGGCTGGGGACACCGTCAACTTCCGAGTGGTCCGGGTGGCGTCGGTGGACTACGACTTCTCGGCGGGGGCCGCCGTCGTGCACCTTCGCGAGGCGGAGGCCCCGGGACGGTCCCTGTGGCTGCCCGTGGCGCTCCCCGACGCGACCGCGATCTTCCAGGCCTCCCAGCGAATCGTGGGACGGCGGCCCACCAGTAGCGAGCTGACCGCCACCTTGTTGCGCGAGCTCCAGGCCGACATCATCGCCGCGCGCATCGTGCGGGTCGACGGCGGCGTGTACTACGCAGAGCTCGACGTCATGAGCACTCGGGGCCGCCGCGTGCTCGACTGTCGGCCCAGCGACGCCATCACCCTGGCCCTGCGCCAGATCGTGCCGGCGCCGCTGCTGGTGGCCGAGACGATCCTGGCGGGTTAGTCGAAGCTGATCGCGACGATCTCGCCGCCGCGTCGCTCGGTGTTGTTCTCATGGCTGATGCGCAGCAGCAGCGCCACGATGAGGTAGTTGGCGAAGAGCGAGGATCCGCCGTAGGCCATGAAGGGCAGGGTGATCCCGGTGAAGGGGACGAGGCGCAGGACCCCGGCCATGATGAAGAAGGCCTGTAGCCCGATCGTCGCGGTGAGGGCGGTCGCGGTGAGGCGGACGAAATCGGAGTGCGAGCGCTGGGCGATGCGAAAGCCCTCACCGACGAAGACCGCGAAGAGGCTCAGGATCAAGATGATGCCGATGAAGCCCAGTTCCTCGGCGAGGGTCGCGAAGATCATGTCCGAGGAGATCTCCCCGACGTAGGCGCCCGAGTGTCCCAGGCCGAGCCCCGTCCCGAAGACGCCACCGGAGCTGGTGAAGATCCACGCGTAGGCCAACTGGCTCGAGTGGCTGAAATTGGCCACGGACCAGGGATCCAACCAGATACTGACGCGCTGGTGGACCTGGGGGAAGAACTTGTAGGCGGCGGCGCCGCCCGCGGCGAACAGCACCAGGCCGAGGGCCACGTAGGACTTGAGACCCGTGGTCACCCACAAGAGGGCGAAGAACAGCGCGAACAACAACATGGCGAAGCCGATGTCGTTCTCCCCCCCGAGGATCATCAGGGCCACGCCCCAGGCGACGAAGATCGGCACGATGACCCGCGGCGGGACGATGAGTCGACCCCCCACTCGTTGGGTGGGGGTGGACAACAGCTCGCGGTTCGCCGCGAAGTACGAGGCGAAGAAGAAGACCAGCAGGATCTTGGCGATCTCGATGGGCTGGAAGGAGAGGGGCCCCAGGGCCACCCACAGTCTCGCGCCGTTGATGTTCTCCCCGAAGTGCGGGATGAGCGGCAGCAACATCAAGATGATCGCCCCGGTGAGGGTCAGGTACCGGTATCGGTCGAGGTCGCGCACCGAGCGCACCAGCTTCAGGGTCGCCACGACGATGACGGCGCTGACGACGAACCAGAAGGCCTGGAGGCCCGCGTGGGCGGGGTTCCATCGGGCGATCTCGACGTAGCCGATGCCGTTGAGGAGAGTCGCCACCGGCAACAGGACCTGGGAGGAGAAGGGGACGTAACGGCGGATCGCCAGGAGCATCGCCACCGAGACGACGATGATGCCGCCCAAGAAGACGTCCAGTCGCGGTGGCAGACGGCCCTTGGTCGCGAGGTTCATCAAGACGTAGAAGGCCGTGACGATGAACCAGGCCACCACCATGAGTCCCAGTTCGGTGGAACGAGAACGTGACGGTTGCGTGACGTTCTCACCCTCCAGAGCCACGGTTTCGCTCCGCTGGTGTCTCGCCACGTTGCCACAGTAGTCGTAGCATTGTTCGAAACGCAGAACCCATCAGAAAGCGCAGTTCCGTGACCTTCGACCTCACCGCATTCGGCCCCGAGCGATTCTCGAGTCGCGAGCTCTCGCGTCTGGAGTTCGGGGCTCGTCTCTTGGACCTCGCCGACGACAAGGGTCTGCCGATCCTGGAACGATGCAAGTTCATCGCGATCTTCGCCGACATGATCGACGAGTTCTTCCAGGTGCGGGTGGTCAGCCTCGAGGACAAGGTGGCCGCCGGCGTGCAGACGCCCTCGGTGGACGGCGTGCGACCGCGCCAGCAGCTCGCCGACATCCGTGAACGGGTGCAGTCCCTGGTGGAGCGCCAGGACCGCCTGGTCCTGGACGTCCTCCTGCCCGAGCTCGCCGAGGCCGACATCGAGATCGTCAAGTACGCCAACGTCGGCGACGACGAGCGCCGCGACCTCATCGACTACTTCGAACAGCACGTCTACCCGGTGTTGACGCCCCTGGCGGTGGACCCCGGTCACCCCTTCCCCATGATCTCCAACCTCTCGCTCAACATCGCGGTCACGGTGTCGGATCCCGTCTCGGGCGAGGAGCGCAACGCGCGGATTAAGGTGCCCAGTTCTCTGCCGCGGTTCCGTCGGGTGGGCCACGGTCGATGGGTGCTGCTCGAGGACCTGATCATGTCCAACCTCACCCATCTCTTCCCGGGCATGACCGTCGGCCGGGCGGACCTGTTCCGGGTCACGCGCAACGCCGACCTCTCGCTGGACGAGGACGAGGCCGACGACCTGCTGGTGGCCCTGGAGGTGGAGCTTCGCCGGCGGCGTTTCGGCGAGGCGCTGCGCGTCGAGATCCAAAGCGGCATGTCACCGGACTTCCTCGAGCTCCTGGTCTCGCAGTTGGACCTCGACCGATCCAACGTCTACGTGACCGACGCCCCGCTCGGCCTTCACGACTTCTGGAGCCTCTACGGCATCGACCGTCCGGAGCTCAAGGGTGAGGGATGGTCGCCCTTGACACCGCCACGCCTGCTCGACGGCGACCACGTCGGCGACGTCTTCGCCGCGGTGCGCGACGGCGACATCCTCCTGCACCACCCTTACGAGTCCTTCAGCGACTCGGTGGAGATGTTCATCGACCAGGCCGCGCGCGACCCCGACGTGGTGGCCATCAAGCAGACCCTCTATCGCACGTCGGGCGACTCACCGATCGTGGCGTCGCTCATCCACGCGGCGGAGCAGGGCAAGCAGGTCGTGGCGCTCGTGGAGCTGAAGGCGCGCTTCGACGAGGCCGCCAACATCGAGTGGGCCAAGGCCCTCGAAGACTCGGGCGTCCACGTGGTCTACGGGATCGTGGGGCTCAAGACGCACTGCAAGACGGCCCTGGTGGTGCGCAACGAGGGTGACGTCACGACGCGCTACGTGCACATCGCTTCGGGCAACTACAACTCCAAGACCGCTCGCAACTACGAGGACTTCGGGCTGCTCACCTGCGACCCGGCCATCACGCGTGACGTCGGTGAGCTCTTCAACTTCCTCACGGGTTTCTCCAAGAACGGCAACTACGACAAGATCGTGGTGAGCCCCTTCTTCGTGCGCGAGCGCATCGTCGCGTTGATCGCCAGCCAGCGGGACCGCGGCAGCCAGGGTCGCATCCTGATGAAGACCAACGGCCTGACCGACCCGACGGTCATCGACGCCCTCTACGAGGCCTCCCAGGCGGGCGTCGAGATCCGTCTCGAGGTGAGGACCCTGTGCTGCCTGCGTCCCGGCGTCGCGGGACTCTCGGAGAACATCACGGTGCACTCTCTCGTGGGGGAGTTCCTCGAGCATTCGCGGGTGTTCATCTTCGGACGTCCGGGGGAGGAGGGCTTCTCCCTCTTGATGGGTTCGGCGGACATGATGGAACGCAACCTCGATCGCCGCGTCGAGGTCCTCGTGCCCATCGAGACCGCCGCTCTGCAGGACGAGCTGCTCGACACCTTCGAGATCACCTGGCGTGACGACCGGTACAGCTGGGTGCTGGGTACCGACCGGCGCTGGCGGCGCCTTCAGTCGGTGAACAACTTCTCGGCCCAGTCGGAGTTCAAGCGTCGGGTGACGCAGCGGTCGCGTTCCCTGTCGTTGCATCCTTGAGCGGGCCGCGGCGGAACTGCAGAGAGGCGTACGCCGCTCCGCCGATGGGGATGGGGATCCAGAAGTTCACCAGTCGGTAGGCGAGCACCGCGAGGATCGCCTGGCTGTGGGGCACCCCGAAGCCGACCAGGGTGGGGATCAGCACGCCCTCGACGACCCCGAGGCCGGCCGGCGTCACCGGGATGGCCGCGAGGACGTTGGCCAGACCGTAGGCCACCAGCAGGTCGACGGGCGAGACGACCGTGCCGAAGGACCAGATGAAGACCCACAGGCAGGCGGCGTCGAGCAACCAGTTGAGGGAGGCCCAAACGAAGGCGAACCACAGCGTCCGTCGCGACGAGATCAACAGGTTGATGCGCGCGGCGACCTTGGCGAGCACCTCGGACACCTTGTCGGGGTTGATCGCGGGAAGTCGCCGCGCCGCGCCGCGCAACCAGGCGTCGGCGTGGCGCTGACCGCGGGTGATCAACATGACCGTGCCGAAGAAGGCCAGCAGCAAGAAGACGCCGGCGAGGGCCGCGAAGCCGTAGCCGGGGTTGAAGCCGTTCAGCGGCACCGACACGACCAGGGCCAACCAGAAGATGATGTTCAACACGACCGCGGAGCCGGCCCCCTGGGCGGCCAGGCCGAAGGCGCTGGTGTCCTTGGGGACGCCGAGCTCGGAGAAGATCCGATAGGCCAGTGCTCCCGACGGCGCCGCACCACCCGGGACCACGTGGCCGATGGCCAGGCCCGCCAGGTTGACCCGCAAGATGTTGAAGCGGTTGGGCGCGTGGGGGTAGAGCACGGCTCGGGTCAGCTCCACGTAGGCGTAGATGGCCGCGATCTCGAACACCACGGCGAGGACCACCAAGAAGGGGTTCAGCAGGGCCAGTAGGTGCAGGGAGTGGCGCGCGGAGGCGAACTGGGGGACGACCAGATACTCGAAGACGAACACCAGGCAGCCCAGGCTCAAGATGATGCGGATCTCTCGCGGCATGGAGAAGCGCCGTTTAGGTGAGTCGGTCATAAGAATCTCTCGAAGAGTTGATCACGAGCGCCGACCGGACGCGTGGCGCATTGGGTCAGTCTACGTCACACCGGTAGAATCCGGGGATGCGTCTCCTCGTGGTGCTGCCCACGTACAACGAAGCACCCAACGTGCAGGCCATGCTGCGAGAGTTGCGTGCGACGGTCCCCGAGGCCACCATCCTGGTGGTGGACGACGCCAGTCCCGACGGCACGGCGGACCTGGCGCGCAGGGTCGGGAGGGACCTCGGCCAGGTCGAGATCCTCGCCCGTGAGGGCAAGGGCGGGCTCGGTGGCGCGTATCGCAGCGGCTTCGCGTGGGGTCTGGAGAGGGGCTTCGACACCTTCGTGGAGATCGACTGCGACTTCTCGCACGATCCGCGCGTCCTGCCGCGACTGCTCGCGGCGGCCGTCGACCACGAGGTCGTGATCGGGTCGCGCTACGTGGACGGCGGGACGATCCCGCGCTGGAAGCTGTCCCGGCGACTCCTGTCACGCGGCGGCAACCAGTACGCCTCGGTGATGCTGGGACTCAAGGTGGCGGACTCGACGGCGGGCTACCGCATCTATTCGAGCTCGGCGCTGGAGAAGATCGACTTCCGTTCGGTCACCGCCGACGGCTACGGATTCCAGATCGAGATGACCTACCGAGCCCGACGCGGCGGCGCCAGCATCACCGAGGTGCCGATCTCCTTCAGTGACCGCGAGAAGGGTGAGTCCAAGATGAGTTCGTCCATCGTCGTCGAAGCGCTGTGGCTCGTCACCAAGTGGGCCCTGACCCGGCCCTTCGACCGCTCGCTAAATCCGGTCCAGCAGCACTGAGCTCATCACGCTGGCGAGCTTGTCGCGGGTCTCCTCGCGCTCGGCGATGGGGTCGGACTCGCTGACGATGCCGGCGCCCGCCCAGGCCTCGAAGTGCGGCCCCTCGACCAGCACGCCGCGGATCCCGATCCAGAACTCGCCGTCACCCGTCTGGTCGATCCACCCGACGGGTCCCGCGTAGTGTCCGCGGTCGAAGGGCTCGAGGCGCTGGAGGAGCTCGTAGGCCGGAACGCGCGGTAGGCCGCCGACGGCCGCCGTGGGGTGCAGGAGCTCCAGGAGCGTCAAGGCGTCGGGTGCGGTGTGGACGTCGTCGTGTCCGCGGATCCACGTGCCCAGGTGGGCCACCGTGCGCAGGGTGACGATGGAGGGGGCCGGGTCGGCCGAGATGTCCTCGTAGTAGCGGCCCAGGGTGGTCACGACGTCGTCGACCAGGACGCCGTGTTCGTGCAGGTTCTTGGCGCTGCCCAGCAACCAGGCGTGGTAGTCGACCGGGTCCACGTCGGGGGGGATGGCGATGGTTCCGGCCAGGGGATGACACGTGACGTCGCCCCCGGCGCGGCGCACCAGCAGTTCGGGGCTGGCTCCGACGTAGCGCCGCCCGTCCGTGGTCGGCAGGCCGTAGATGGTGCACGAGGGCTCGCGTCCTCGCAGGCGCTGAGCCACGGCGCCGCAGTCGATGGGGTGCAGCACGTGGCCCTGGATGGCGCGCGCCAGCACCACCTTGTCGATCTCCTTGCGTCGCAGGAGCTCCACCGCGGCGGCCACGTGGTGGGCGTACTCCTCGGGCGAAGGGCGATAGGTGACGCTGGAGGCCATCTGGGGCTCCTGGACCGCCTGGACCTCGGCGTCGAGGAGCGCTCGCCAGTCCTCGCCGTCGGCCGCGGTGATCCACGTGCCCTCGGCGCTCTGGGTGACCAGGTAGCGAGGCACGTCGAGGCGACTGGCGGCGTCGCGGTTGAAGGGGAGCGACCCGAGGGCGACGACCCCGGATCCCGAGGGACCGTCATCGCCACGCAGCGGCAACGACGTCAGCTGCTCCAGCAGACCGGTGGTCTCGCTGATGCCCCGGGGGAGCTCCAAGGAGTGCACCACGCCGCCGAAACCCACGCGCAGCACGTCGGGGGAGTCGAGGAGCCAGCCCGATCGAGCGCCCAGCGTACGCAGCGCGGACGGGGCGAGGGCGTCGATGCGCCGTCGGGTGAACATCACACGCTCCTGGTCGCGATGAACTGTTGGGAGAGGCCCCCCATCACGCGCCGGTGGTTCACCGCGGTGAAGCCCGAGGCGTTCAACATCTCGACGATCTCTCGGGTGGGCGGGAGATAGGCCGTCGACCTCGGGAGGTAGTGGTAGGCGGCCCGGTCCGAGACCAGGGATCCGATGAAGGGCACGACGCGACGGAACCAGATTCGAAAGCCGGTGCGCAGCAGTCCCTTCTCGGGCTCGGCCACCTCGAGCAGAGACAAGCGACCACCGGCACGCAGCACGCGGGCCATCTCGTCGAAGGTCGCGGCGAGGTCCGTGAAGTTCCGCAGGGCGTAACCGCAGGTCAAGCCATCGAAACTACCGCTGGTGAAGGGCATGGCGGAGGCGTCGGCCTGCACCCGCCGCGGCATCTGGCGACCCGCGTGCAGCATGCCGTAGCTCAGATCGGTGGCGATGGCGCGTTGACCCTGTCGTTCGAGCTCACGGGTGAAGTCGCCCGTGCCCGCCGCGACGTCCAGCACGAGACTGTCCGGCGGCAGTCGCAGGTCCGCCACCGCCCGGCGTCGCCAGCGCCCGTCGAGACCGAAGGTCATCATCTTGTTGACCATCTCGTAGCGTCCGGCGATGGCGTCGAACATCGCGCGCACCGCGCGGGTCTTGTCCTCACCGGTAGGCAGGGCTGCGTCGCTCACTGCGGATGCCAGCGATAGAGGATCTGGGCCACGCAGGCGGGCTTGGCGGCGCCGCGCTGCTCGAGGCTGACGTCCAGGGTGATCTGCCAGGCCTCGCCGACGGCTTCCACCCCGGTCACGGTGGCCCCCAGTCGCACCTCGCTCCCGCTGGGGACCGGCGAGACGAAGCGGACGCGGTTCAGGCCGTAGTTGATGCGGGCCCCGGGCAGATCCACCACCAGGACCTGGTTCAAGAGGGCGGGGATCAGCGAGAGGGTCAAGTAGCCGTGGGCGATGGTCGTGCCGAAGGGTCCGTCCGCGGCGCGCACGGGATCGACGTGGATCCACTGGTGGTCACCCGTCACCTCGGCGAAGCCGTCGATCATCCCCTGGGTGAGCGTCGTGTAGTCGGAGTAGCCGAGGTGCTGACCCACGAGGGCGGCGACGTCGTTGACTGAGTGAATTCTGTGTGACACGCTGACCTCCCCGTCAACCTTACCGGGGCGAGCGCGGTGCCCCGTCACCTCCAAGGGGCCTAAACTCCTGCTCATGAGCGACCACCCCGCCTACGAGGAGCATCATCGCCAGATCTCCGAAGGGTGGATCCGGGCCGCCATCTTCGGGGTGAGCGACGGACTGGTCACCAACACCTCGTTCATGCTGGGCTTCGCGGGGGCCTCGCCGGGACACAACGTCGTGCGCCTGGCCGGCGTCGCCGCGCTCATCGCCGGGGGGTTCTCGATGGGTAGCGGCGAGTACCTGTCGATGCGTGCGCAAAAGGAGTTGCTCGAATACGAGATCAACGTCGAGCGTCGGTCCATCGAGGAGGACCCCGAACAGGAGCGCCACGAGTTGCGCGAGATGTTCATCAACCGCGGCATCGATTTCGAGCTGGCCGACCGACTCTCGGTGGACCTCATGCGCGACCCGGAACTGGCGTTGCAAACCCACGTGCGCGAGGAGCTCGGAGTGGATCCCTCGGCCACGGGTTCGCCGTGGGCGGCGGCCGTCTCGTCCTTGGGCGCCTTCGCGATCGGCGCCTTCGTCCCACTGCTGCCCTGGCTGTGGTCGAGCACCGGTAACGAGGTCTGGTGGTCCGTCGGCTTCGCCGGGGTCGCCTCGGCCGGGGTGGGCGGCGCCATCGGGAGTTTCACACGTCGCGGCACCATCAAGTGGTCCGCGCGCCAAATGGTGGTCACCGGACTGGCGGCCGTGGTGACCTTCGTGGTGGGTCGCCTCGTCGGCACCCACTGAGGATCCCCGGGGCGGCTCAGTCGAGGCCGGGTCGGACGAATCGCAGCAACTGGTCTTCGCGCTCGAGCGTGAAACCGAAACTGCCGTAGAGGAGCTGGGCGTTCAAGTTGTCGGCGTCCACGAAGAGGATGGCGCGCTGGACACCTCGCAACTTCAGCGAGGCGAGTCCCTGGGACAACATGACGCGACCCAGGCCGCGTCCCTGGAACTGGGGATCGACGGAGATGACGTAGATCTCGCCGAAACGTTCGGGGTAGAGCTCGTGGACCTTGGTCCAGCACGACGCCGCGATCCGACCTCCCATCTCGAGTAGCAGGAACCCGGAGGGGTCGAACCACGGCTCACGGATCCGCGCCTCCAGGTCGTCGTGCAACCACGCACCCTGTTCGGGATGGTCGGCGAAGGCCGCGTTGTTCTGAGCCAGCCAGCCAGCTTCGTCGTAGCCGGCCACGAAGGTGCGCAGGGTCGCACCGTCGGGGACGGGCACCTCGGGCGCCGGGAGCACGAGCGAGAGCAGTTGGAGCGTCCGTACGACGTTCTCCAGGGAGCGATCGGCGTCGCGGGTCCACCAGTCGACGACCTCGTGAGTCTCGAGTACGAGGTCGAGGAGGAGCTCGTCGAATCTACCACCGCACATCTCGAGGGTGGCGTGTCGTCCACCCTGCACGAGGGCGTACTGCGCCAGCACGCCGCCGTCACGTTCGAGCCAGTGCTCGCCTCGCCAACCGTGCACGACGCTGCGTCGGCGGGTCTCGTCGAGCGCTTCGCGCCCCAGAGCGGTCTCGGTGCGATTGATCAGGTCGAGGACCTCGAGGCGCTCGGCGGCGCTGAGCGCAGCGGTGCACTGCCACGTCGGGTCCATGCTTGAAGATTACTGTCCGACGCCTTCAGACCCGGCGGGCTGCCCGGTTGAGTCGCCGCAGCAGCGCTCCGATGGTGCGTTCGGCGGCCACCAACTCGCTGTAGACGTCGTTGTCGAGCGAGGGCCCCTCGTGCTCGACGAGCGCGGTGATCCGCGCAGCGATGTCGCCCAGGGAGGACGTGATGGTGTTGAGTTCGGTGGAGGTCGACACGGACAACATTCCTTCTGGCGGCGCGACACGCCGCGTGGACGAATACTGTAATGGTCCATGGACCCCGCACTCGCCGCCCCCGCCGACCGCCCGGTGACGTGGTGCGTCGTGGAGGCCCGGGGCGATCAGGCGCAGAGCTTCCTGCAGGGGCAGTTGTCCTGCGACGTGGGCGCGCTCGGAACCCTCGACGGCATCCCCGGGCTCCTGCTCGAGCCCTCGGGCGAGGTGGTGACCTCGCTGCGCTGCGTTGACCACCCCCTCGGCGTAGACCTGATCGTCCGCGCGGAGATGGCCGACGTCGTCGTCGCACGCCTTCGGCGTTTCCTGCTGCGTACGCGCTGCAGTGTGGAGGTCGGCGCGCCGGTGCCCGGCGACTACGGGAGCGTCTCAGCCCAGGTGGCCTCCGGCGCCCCGGGGCCAGCCGAGTTCGCCCGTCGGCTCACCCCGCACAGTTTCGGCGCGCGCTTCGTCGCGCAGAACGTGTCGTTCACCAAGGGCTGCTTCACCGGTCAGGAGCTGGTGGGTCGCCTCGACGCCCGCGGCGCCTCGACGCCCTTTCGACTCGCTCGCCTGAGCGGCGGCGACCTCGACGCCGTCGTCCACGTGGCGGCGTCCGCCGGTCCGAGCGGGGAGCGGGGCTTGCAGGGGGTGAGCACCCTGTGGTGCGACGAGACGGTTCACGCCCTGGGCATCGTGCACCGCAGCCTGCTCGGCGAGCGCACCAGCGCGCTGATCGAGGGAGTGACGGTCGAACTGCTCCACGGCGCCGCGTCCGCCAGTTAGCCTCTCTCGCAGGAGGTGCGTGTGCGGCTGGACACCGAAGGTCTGTTCATCCAGGTGTCGGGAATCACCTCGGAGGCCGACGCCCTCTTCGCGGTGGCCCTGGGGGCCGACGCCGTCGCCTTCGACTTCGCACCGACGCCGCGCCAGGTCTCCACCTCGGTGGTCCACGACATCGTCCGGCGGCTCCCGCCGAGCGTCGTGACCGTCGGCTGCTTCCAGTCCGAGATGCCCGAGAGAGTCGTGGAGATCACCAACACCCTCGGTCTGAGCGTCGCCCAGGTCGGCGGCGCGATGTCCTCGTCGTCGCTGCGCTACGTCTCCGAACGGGTGCGCACGGTCGTGCGTTCGGTGCGCACGCCCCAACAGGCCTACGCCCACGACGTCGACGAGGGCGTCGATTACCTGCTCTTGCCGGACTCCGACCAGTCAGAGGACCTCGAGAACTGCCGCGGCGTCCTCAGTGACCCGTTGGTGTTGCGTCCGCTCATCGCTTCGGGGCTGGGGCCGGCGACGGTGGCCGAGTTCGTCGAGCTCTACGGCGTGTGGGGCGTCGATGCGCTCGGCGCCATCGAGAGCGCTCCCGGCGTCAAGGACGCCGTCAAGATGGGCGAGTTCATCGCCCGCGCCCGTGAGGCCTGGCGGCGCAAGGCGGACGCCGCAGCGGGCTAGGCGCGGTAGCGGCGGAACACGACGCTACCGTTGTGACCGCCGAAACCGAAGGAGTTCGACAAGACGACGTCGATCTCGGCGGCGCGAGGTTCGCCGATTACGACGTCGAGGCCGATCTCGGGGTCCACCTGCGTGGTGCCGGCCGTGGGCGGGATGCTCTGGTTCAGGAGCGACAGCACCGAGACCACGCCCTCCAGCGCCCCGGCGGCGGCCAGGGAGTGGCCCAGGTGCCCCTTGACCGAAGTGACGGGGGGGACGTCGTCGCCGAAGACGTGGCGCATGGCGATCGACTCCGCGAGGTCGTTGAGCGGCGTGGAGGTGCCGTGAGCATTGATGTGCGACACCTCCGACGCCGTGATCGCGGCGTCGGCCAGGGCGATCTCCATCGAGCGGATGGCGCCCGAACCCTGTGGGTCCGGTGCGGTGATGTGGTAGCAGTCCGCGGTGGACGCCGCGCCGATGACCTCGGCGAGGATATTGGCGCCACGCGCCACGGCGTGTTCCCACTCCTCGAGGACCAGGACCCCGGCGCCCTCGCCCATGACGAAGCCGTCACGGTTGACGTCGAAGGGACGCGAGAAGTCGGTGTTGGACAGCGCGGTCATGTTGCGGAAGCCCGACTCGGCGATCTCGACCATGACGGCTTCCGCGCCGCCGGCCACGGCCACCGTCGAACGTCCAGACGCCACCATCCGGGCGGCATTGCCGATGGCGTGGGTGCCCGCGGCGCAGGCGGTGGTCACCGTCTCACAGGGTCCCCCGAGTCCGAAGCGCATCGAGACGTTCGCGGTCGCGGCGTTGGGCATCATCATGGGCACCATGAAGGGCGAGACCCGCGATGGTCCCTTCTCGTTGAGCACCCGCACCTGCTCCAGCACCGTCTGGAGTCCGCCGATTCCGGTGGTGACCACGCAGCCGGCGTCGAGGATGGGGCCCTCGAGACCGCTCTGGCGCCAGGCTTCGTCCGCGGCGATGAGCCCGTACAGGGTGAAGGGGTCCAGACGTCTCAGTTCCTTCACGCCACCGATGTGATCGGCGTTGAAGGGCGCGAGGCGTTTGGACTCCGGAGCAACGTCCTTTTGGAGGGCCTGCCACAGTGCGTCGACGCCGACGCCGGCGCACGACAGGGCCCCCAGTCCGACGACCGCGACCCGGCGACCCTGGAGTGGTCCCGACGAGGTGACCGCGACTTGCACTACAGCTTGGCGTAGATGAGTTCGAAGGCCTCGCCGACCGTCTTGATGTCCTTGAGCTCGTCCTCGGCCACCTCGATGTCGAAGGTCTCCTCGAGCGCCATGACGAGCTCGACCAGGTCGAGGCTGTCCGCGCCCAGGTCGTCGGCGAAGGAGGCCTCGAGGGTCACCTGCGACGGCTCTACGGCGAGCACCTCGACTGCGTTCTCTGTGAATTTGGCGAGCGCTTCGCTACGGTCCATGGTTTCTACCCCTTGTGTATGTCTCGGACAATGCTAGCCAAAACGCGCGCCGGAGCGAGCCCTAGAGCCCCATCGCGAGGCCGCCATCGACGGCGATTACCTGACCGGTCAGGTAGGCGGCGGAGTTACTGGCGAGGAACCCGACAACTCCAGCGATATCGGCGGTGGTGCCCACGTGGCCCATCGGGATCAACTTGGTCATGTCGTCGCTGGTCGCCCCGAGGTCCGCGGTCATCTCGGTGTCGATGAAACCCGGCGCGACGACGTTGACCGTGATGGCGCGTCCCGCCACCTCACGCGCGAGGGACCTCGCCAATCCGACCATGCCGGCCTTGGCCGCCGCGTAGTTGGCCTGGCCCGGCACGCCGTAGAAGGGGCTGATGGAACTGATGAAGACGATGCGTCCACGCCGGGCGCGGATCATCGAGGACAGGACCGAGCGCGCGCAGTAGAACGCCCCGTCGAGGTTGGTGGCCAGAACTTCGCGCCACTGCTGGTCGCTCATGCGCATCGCCAGGCCGTCGCGCGTGATGCCGGCGTTGGCCACGAGCACGTCGACGGGACCGTGCGCCGCGATGGCCGCCTTGACCGCTTCGCTGACCGCCTCGGAGTTCGACACGTCCACGGCGAGGGACATCGCGCAGCCCTCGGGAGCGGTGCCCGCCCGGGACAGGCCCACGACCGCGTCGCCCAGGTCGATGAAGGTCTGGGCGATGGCCGCGCCGATCCCTCGACTGGCTCCGGTGACGATGACGTGTCGGCTCATAGAAGGATCTCCTGGATCTCCAGCGGTGTGAGGGGCGAGATCTGGCGTTCGAAGTCCCGGATTCGCTTGGTCAGCCCGGTCAGGACGCCCGCGGGCGGCATCTCCACCGTCCAACGGACCGTTTCGGGCAGGGCGAGTGTGGCGTCGAGGAACTGCACCGGGGAGGTGAGCTGGCGCGAGAGCAGCTCGCGCCACTCCTCGGCGCTCGAGTGCGCCCTCGCGTCGACGTTGGCGATCACGACGTGGTCGGTCTCTCCCCAGCGGGCCGACGCGAGGGCCGCGTCGAGAAGGTGCTGGGCGCCGGCCATGAGGGGCGAGTGGAAGGCTCCGCCCACGGCGAGGGGCGTGGCCCGTCGCCAGCCCAGTTCGCGGTGACTGGCCAGCACGTAGTCCAGACCGCCCCGGGTACCGCTCAACACGATCTGTCCCGTGCCGTTGATGTTGGCCACCCAGGCGTCGGTCAAGCCGTAGAGGTTGTCGCGAGCCTCCTCGTCGCCACCCATCACCGCGATCATCGATCCCTCGATCTCCTCGGCGGCCTGGGCCATCGCCGCACCGCGAACCGCGATGAGGCGCGCGCCGTCGTCGACGCTGAGCAGGCCCGAGGCGACCAGGGCGGAGAACTCGCCCAGCGAGTGACCAAGGAGGTAGCGGGGACGAAGTCCCCGATCGAGCAGTTCGTGGTAGCCGACGAGGGACAGGGCGAAGGTGGCGATCTGGGCGCGGTCGGTACGCACCACGTCCTCGTCGCTGGCCTCGAGCAGGAGTTGGGCGACGTCGATGTCGGCGGCGTCGGAAATGCGATCCACGAGTGACCAGTGAGCGCTGTCGCGCCAGGGCAGGCCCGCGCCACCCACCAGTGAGCCCTGGCCGGGGAAGAGGGCCACCAGGTCGTCGCGTAGAGGGAGTGAATGTGTCATGGACTCAAAGGTAACAGCGTGCCCGGGGCGGGACTCGAACCCGCACGCCCTCTCGAGCAAAGGATTTTGAGTCCTCCGCGTCTGCCATTCCGCCACCCGGGCTGCGGGAGACACCCTAGCAGCGAGCCGTAGTGTGGGGACGATGAGACTGCGCCTATGGCGGTACGAGATGTCCCTTCGTTCGCCGATCCACGCCGCGCGACAGCGTCACGACTCCCGCAGCCATCTGTTCCTCGAGGTCGACCAGGACGCGGTCACGGGCCTGGGCGAGATCTCGCCCCAGCCCTTCACGCTCAACGGAGACCCGGGCGTGGACGACGTCCTCGCCGAACTCGTCTCCTTCAATCTGCCCCAGCTGCTCGAGATCCACCGTCGTGAGGGCCTCGTGCCGCAGTGGGCCCGCGTGACCCACCTCACCGGGTCTCGACCCGCCAGCCGCTTCGCTGCGGCGCTGGTCGAGATGGCGGTGCTGGACTGGCAACTTCGATCCGAGGGCCGCTCGATCGAGGATCACTGGCCCGCCCGATTCACGACCCCCGAGCAGGTCACCGTCTCGCTCCTCGACGACAACCCCTGGGCGACTCGTGACGCCGCGCAGATTCGTGCGAAGGTCTCCGCCGTGGCCGTGACGTCGTCACGTTGGCCGGAACTCGCCGCGCTCGGCCGGCCCGTGGTCCTCGACTTCAATTGCTCGGCGCCAGACGCGGGTGCCGTCGTGGACCTGGTGGACGCTGCGCGCCGTCACGTGGTCGTGGCCGCGGTGGAGCAGCCCTTCGGCGTCGGCAACCTCGTGGAACACGCCCGGCTGGCCGAGATGCTGGACCTGCCTCTGTCGCTGGACGAAGGGGTCCGCCAACGCCGCGACATCGACCAGATCTCGCGTTACCGAGCCGCGCGTTGGGTCTGTGTCAAGCCGGCGCGCGTCGGCGGTTTCGCCCAGGCTCGCACCCTGATCGAGCTGGCCGGTTACCGGGGCCTCGAGGTCTATCTGGGAGGCTTCTTCGAATCTCCGCTCGCCCGACGGGCGAACCGCACGCTGGCCCGCCACCTGGTCAGTCGCCCCAGCGACATCGGCGAGAGCCCGATCGACGCCCACGACGTGCTCGTGCCCACCGCGGGGGGCCTGGGATTTCGAGTCGGTCCGGCTCTGGAGGCGATGACGCCTCTCGTCAGCCTCGTGTCGTGAGCGGACTTACACTCGAGACAGTGGGACCACGTTCGCAACAGCGACACCTCGAGGACGTTCAGCGGCGTTTGATGGCCGCACGCGAATCCCTGAAGGTACTCGAGGAGCAGGTGGCGGTGTGGAACGAGGCTCTCGACGACGCGCGGATCCGCTCCCTGGTCTCGGAGACCCCGCTGGTTACGGCAGAATATAACGAACTGTCCAAACACGTAGTGGCGGCGAACGCCGAGATGATCCGGCGATCCAACGAAGTGCAGAGCCTCACGGCCGAGCGGGATCGGCTGCTGCGCGAATTACCGAAGGAAGATAATGGATAAGCGCGTAGTGATAGCCGACGACGAGTCGATCATCCGACTGGACCTCAAGGAGATCCTCGAGGGCGACGGATACCTGGTGGTCGGCGAGGCCGCGACGGGCGACGACGCGCTCGAGTTGATCCGCTCCCTGGAACCGGACCTGGCCCTGTTGGACGTGAAGATGCCGGGTATCGATGGCATCGAGGTGGCTCAGGCCGTCAAGGGAGGTCCGACCAAGGTCGTGCTGCTGACCGCGTTCTCCCAGCGGGCCCTCATCGAGAGCGCCCGGGAGGCCGGCGTGGTCGCGTACTTGGTCAAGCCCTTCCGCTCCAGTGAGATCCTGCCCAAGCTCGCCGCCATCGTCAATCCGGCCTCGGTGGCGCCGGACGTGCCCGAGACCCCCGGCGTCGACGACAAGATCGAGACCCGCGAGATCGTCCAGCGGGCCAAGGAGACCCTGATGCGGGAGCGAGGCCTCGACGAGCCGGCGGCCTTCGAGATCATCCAGCAGTCGGCCATGCGCGGTCGCACCAGGATGCGCGACATCGCCCAGCAGATCCTGAAGGGTGAATTCGTTGGCTGAGGCCACCGACCAGCGGCCGCTGTTGCTGTTGGACGGCATGTCCCTGGCCTTTCGCGCCTTCTTCGCGCTCTCCACCGACATCGCCACGTCGAGTGGCTTGGTCACCAACGCCCTGCACGGCTTCGCTTCGATGTTGCACTCCCTCGTTCGAAGTCAGTCGCCGCGGGCGCTGGCCGTGGCCTTCGACCTGCCGGGCGGGACCTTTCGGGACGCCATGACCGATGATTACAAGGGTGGCCGGGCCGAGACGCCCCCGGAGATCGAGCATCAGTTCGACCTGATCCGCACGATGTGCGAGGTCTTGCACATCCCGGTGCTGGGCGTGCCCCAGTTCGAGGCCGACGACGTCTTGGCCACCCTGGCCACCTGGGGGCGCGACGCGTCCATCCCGGTGGTGGTCGTGACGGGGGACCGCGACTCCTTCCAACTGGTCGAGGACCCCTTCGTCCGGGTTCTCTACAACCGTCGCGGGGTCTCGGACTACTCCCTCTACGACGAGGCGGGCATCATCGAGCGCTGCGGCGTGGAACCGGCGCGTTACGCCCTGCTGGCGGCCCTGCGCGGCGACGCCTCCGACAACCTTCCCGGCGTGCCCGGGGTGGGGGAGAAGACCGCCGCGAAACTCCTGGCCACCTACGAGGATTTCGACGCCCTCTTCACCCATCTGGACGACCTCACGCCCAAACTCCGCGAGAACCTCGCCACCTACGAGAACCGCGCTCGCCAGAACGAGAAGGTGATGCGCCTGGTGCGCGACGTGCCCCTCGACTTCACCCTCGACAGTCTCACCCTGGGCGGCTGGAATCGCTCCGAGGTCGCGGCCTTCTTCGACCGTTTCGAGATGAACTCCATGCGCACCCGCTTCGAGAAGTTGATGAGCGAGGGTCTGCTCGGGGCCCCGGCGCGAACCGAGGACCCTCCCGCGGCCCAGCCGACGTTGGCCGATCCCGTGTTGGCGCAACGCTGCTCGTCACTGGGCGAAGTCGTGGCTGACGCCGAGTTCCTCACCGTCCTTCGCCGAGGTGCGCGCATCGCCGTGCTCGACGAGGACCGCGCACGGGTGGCCGTGGGTGAGTTGGCCGACTTCTTCGAGGTGGTGGGCCACCGGCCCGTGGCCGGTCACGACGTCAAGGGTCTGTACCGGGCGGCCTTCGAGCGCGGACTCACGCTCAGCGAGCCCCTCGACGACACGGCCATCATGGCCTTCCTCGTCGACGCCACCAGCGGGCGCTACGACCTCGCCGACGTGGCCCATCGGTTCCTGGGCGAGACCATCGCGCCGGCCGCCGCCTCGCTCTTCGACGAGAACGCTGATGACGATTCGCTGGCCCGCGAGGTCTCGGTGGTGGCCCGACTGCGCACCGTGCTGCGTTCGGAGATCTCGCGCTGGGAGCTCGACGGGCTCTACTCAGGGGTCGAACTCCCCCTGGTGGCGGTGCTGGCTCGGATGGAGGCCCGGGGGATCTGCGTCGACGTGGAGATGTTGCGCACGATCTCCGCGGAGTTCGCCGCGGAGGCCCGGGAGCTCGAGCAGCGTATCCAGGCCGTGGCCGGCCACGAGTTCAAGGTCAATTCGCCCCAACAGCTCCAGACCGTGCTGTTCGGCGAACTCGGCCTGACGCCGGGCAAGAAGATCAAGACCGGCTACTCCACCGACGCGACGACGCTCGAGTCGATCGCCCACCAACACGAGATCGTCCCGTTGATCCTGCGTTTTCGAGAGGTGGAGAAGCTGCGCTCCACCTACGGCTCCACGCTGATCGACTCGGTGGGCCCCGACGGGCGCATCCACGCCTCCTTCCAGCAGACCGTCGCACGCACCGGGCGACTCTCCTCGGAGAACCCCAACCTGCACAACATCCCGGTCCGATCGGCCGAAGGGCGACGCCTGCGGTTCGCCTTCGTCCCCTCGCCGGGGTGGACCTTGGCCGTGGCCGACTACAACCAGATCGAACTGCGGATCCTGGCCCACTTGAGCCAGGACTCGGGTCTGTTGGCGGCCTTCGAGAGCCACGAGGACGTCCACCGCACCATCGCGGCGTCGGTGTTCGGCGTGTCGCGAGAGGACGTGACCCACGAACAGCGCGAGCAGGCCAAGGCCGTGTCCTACGGGCTGGCCTACGGCATGGAGGCCTTCGGACTGTCCCAGCGCCTGGCGATCCCGGTGTCGGCCGCCAAGGAGATCATGGACAAGTACTTCGCGGGCTTCCCGACCCTGCGGCGCTACATGGACGACACCATCAAGGAGGTGCGTGCCAAGGGATACTCGCGCACGGAGTTCGGTCGCATCCGGCCCTTCCCGGACCTGGCCACGTCCAGCGGACCCCAGCGCGCGGCGGCCGAGCGACAGGCCATGAACGCCGGCATCCAGGGATTGGCCGCGGACATCTTCAAGTCCGCGCTCGTACGACTGGACCACCGCCTGAACGACGAGGGCCTCGAGGCGCGACTCATCTTGCAGGTCCATGACGAAGTCCTGGTGGAGGCCCCGCCCGCCGAGACCCAACGCGTCGAAGCGGCGATCCTCGAGGCCTTGACCCAGGTGGCCCACTTGAGCGTGCCCCTCGAGGTCTCGCTGCACTGGGGCGATTCCTGGGCCGCGGCGAAGGGTAGTGGGTCAGTTTGATTCCAGCAATTCTGCGATCTCCCAAGTTGACCACACGTGATCGGCTTTGCCAGCCGCCATTGCAGGCGTAGTGGGCGTGCCGAACTTCTTGGTTAACGTCTGGTGGGGACGAGCGAAGTTGTAGTACATAAAGTGCAGGCTGACCGCATGGGCGTGGTTCTCGATCTTCTTGGAGAATCCGTTGGTGAGACGTGTGAATCGGCGCATCCCCATCCGCATGGTGAGGTTCTGGCGCTCGACGTATGAGGTCGAAACCAACTTCGGGTCGGGGTTGCCGACGATGACCCGCTTCTCAATACCGGTGCAGGTCGCGGGGCTGTAGGTGTGCTCGGGGCTGTGCGTGGCACCGCTTGAGAGCGTTCCGTAATTCTTGTGCAACATGGCGAAGTCAACGCCGTCAGCACCGAAGAGAGGCTCAATGACCGTGAGGTAGGGCTTGTGGCCGTCGGTTGTCAATTGCACGCGGTTCTTGAGGCGCGAGTGCAAGTCCTTCAAGAAGAAGTAGGCGTCCTTGCTGGTGCGCTCGCCGACCAGCCACGACGGGACCAATTTGGTGTCAGCGTCGATGGCCGTCCAGGTCCACACATCTCCGTAACCAGGGGTGCCGACGAACTCTTCGGGCACGTTCTTCTGCTTGGAGTAGCAGAATGACCAGATTTCGTCGCACTCGATTCGCGTGGAGTCGAGGTTGCGAAGTGTCATGTCCTGGAAGTCAGCACAGACTTGCCCGAGATCGGCCAAAAGCTTGACGATGGTGTTCTTGGCGACCCCCGTCACGCGCACCGTAGACCTGATAGACATTCCTTCAACCAGGCAAGAAATCACCTGGCTCCTGCGCTGTGTACTCAACTGGTTCATACTGACCATTGTAAAATTCGGGTGTGACATCAAAAGGTCAGTTTGGACGTGAAAGGGCTGGTCAGTATGTACGTTGAATGGGCGCTGCCTTGTGCCGACATTGAGGACGACGACCGAGGATTCACAATAACTGGAGCGGGCCAATCCGGGTTTGATGCCACCAATGAGGAGGGACCCTTTGACTTGCCCGTCCGGCTACTGGTCTGTCTCCGATATGAACCCGGTGACGAGAATGGAGGTACCTACACTTTTTGGGCGCAAGCCCATGGGCCGGACGGACCTCAACCTCACGAGGCTTATTCGATGGACTATCCCGCGAAGAATGCTCACTCCCTGGTACCTATCGAGCGCAAATACCTATGGTTCGCAGTCATTGTTGCAGTGCTATCGGGCGGACACTACAGAATCGTGTTAGCAGACGACATTACTGAGAGATATCAGGCTGATCTGTTCGTTGCCGCCTTACCATCCCTTTAACCGACGCGACGGGTGTGGGCTTGAAGTCGATCAACTTCAGTCGAATCACGTCCTTAGCGGGCGCGTCATGACGCGACGTCGCCTCGGCCACTACTGCGAAGGCGTTGGAGTTGGTGTCACGGGGCTTTGAGGTCTTCTTCATTGGCGCTTCTTTCGCTCGGTGTCCACTCGACAGACTTCGATCATGTACTCGTCGTCGGTCAGTTGAGGGTAGGCGTTTCGAGGACAACCGGCGGGGGACCAGTCACCCTTACGGACGGGTGGAAGATTCAATTCGATCATTGAAATTGCCTTTCTCTCGAGCCTGTCCGTTGCGCCCTTAAATCAAATTCTACACCCGAGAAATGCGCAATGTACACCCGATTGCGTGCGATCAAAACCTCGTCGCGTCACAGTCGCCGACTACTCTAAAACCATGCCCAGGAAGCCACGCATCCTCGATTTATTTTGTTGCGCAGGTGGGGCAGCGATGGGATATTACCGGGCTGGATTCGACGTAGTTGGCGTAGACATCGACCCCCAACCCAACTACCCCTTTGCCTTCATCCAAGCAGACGCGTTAACTCTCGATTCTGACCTTCTCGATTCGTTCGACGCAATTCATGCTTCGCCTCCGTGCCAGTCGTACTCCGATCTAGCAAAGCGAAATGGCAATGCCCACGAATGGCCGCGACTCATCGAACCAGTGCGCGAGATGCTTGTTAGGACCGGAAAGCCCTACATCATTGAAAATGTTGAGGGCGCTCCCCTCATTGACCCCGTGGTTCTTTGTGGCACTATGTTCGAAGATTTGCGCGTGATTCGACACAGATTATTCGAGTCTGATCTCGACCTTTGGGCACCTGACCACCGGCGTCACCCTCTCGTGTTCACGCACGACAAACGTAAGGCCCACTACGGAAAACTCGACCAGGATGTTTCCTACGTTCAGGTCACTGGTGGTGGGAATTGCTCGATTCGCAACGCTCGAAGCGCAATGGGAATCGACTGGATGACCAAGGCCGAACTCAATGAGTCAATCCCACCGGCGTACACGCACTATCTCGGCCTTCAACTGATGGCGTACCTCGAAACTGTTGGTGCCGAATCGACTGAAATTCGAGTCAATGCCTAGCGCCAAGGACAAGCTTCGAGCGTTCTTCCTCGACAACATTGGAACGGTTGTCACGAATAACCAACTAAAAGACGCCGCTGGTGACGTGACTGAGTGGGCACGCCGAGTCCGCGAGCTTCGAGAGAAGGAGAGTTGGCCGATTCTCACCCATCACGATCTTGATTCGCTAAAACCTGGTGAGTATTTACTACGCGAGCAGCCACCAACTAAACCCAATGTGACGTTCGCAAGAACCATCTCCGCAAAGA
This sequence comes from uncultured Actinomycetes bacterium, assembly GCA_903860745.1. Lineage (GTDB taxonomy): Bacteria > Actinomycetota > Acidimicrobiia > Acidimicrobiales > RAAP-2 > RAAP-2. The sequence goes on from CAIORQ010000040.1 coordinate 44,714, forward strand.
TTCGAGCCGAGGTTCTTGACCGAAATGGATTCACTTGCCAGATGTGTGGTTTGACCCCTGGGGAGATTGACCCCGAGACCGGGCGCAAGGTTCGACTCCATATCGGTCATATCGTGGACGACTCCCACCAAGGCACCGTCGAACTCTCCAATCTCCGCGCGCTTTGTTCAACCTGCAATCAGGGAGCCAAGAACATAACGGCCGAGAAACCAACGACGATTTGGCTCCTAACTCAAATCCGCCGTGCGGGGCGAGAAGAACAGTTAGCCGTTTATCGTTTTCTTCGGACCAAGTTCGAAGATACGAATTCAAACTGACCCACTACCCGGCGAAGGGCTGAACTCGTTGTCTGATAGGCTTTTTAGCCTGGGTTGACACCGGTAGCCCAGTCCCAACCGTCTAGTTGGCCCCGGTGTGGTCGTTTGAAAGTAGTAAGTATGTCGGAAGGCTCCAGCCTCCTCTCTCCCGTTCAGATGGGAACCTTCGACGCCGAGGGAAACTACGTTCCCCGCGTCATCACCGAAGACAACATGGTCGGCGTCGACCTCACCGATCTGGTGGGGAACTCCGTCCTCGAGTTCGAAGACGGTGACCTCGTCACCGGGACCGTTGTCAAGATCGACCATGACGAGGTGCTCCTCGACATCGGTTTCAAGTCCGAGGGCGTGATCCCCGCTCGCGAGCTGTCGATCCGCAACGACGTCGATCCCTCCGAGGTCGTGTCACTGGGCGAGAAGGTCGAGTGCCTCGTCCTGCAGAAGGAGGACAAGGAGGGCCGCCTGGTCCTGTCCAAGAAGCGCGCGCAGTACGAGAAGGCCTGGGCCAACATCGAGGAACTCAAGAACCGCGACGAGATGGTCAAGGGTGTCGTCATCGAGGTCGTCAAGGGCGGCCTCATCGTCGACATCGGTCTCCGCGGCTTCCTGCCGGCGTCCCTGGTCGAACTGCGTCGCGTGCGTGAGCTGCAGCCCTACATCGGCAAGACCGTCGAGGCCAAGATCATCGAGTTGGACCGGAATCGCAACAACGTCGTCCTCTCGCGGCGCGCGTGGCTCGAGGAGACGCAGAAGGAACAGCGCGGCGACTTCCTCAACAACCTCAAGCCCGGCGAGCGCCGACACGGCGTCATCTCCTCGGTCGTCAACTTCGGTGCCTTCGTGGACCTGGGCGGCATGGACGGCCTCATCCACGTCTCCGAGCTCAGCTGGAAGCACATCGACCACCCCAACCAGGTGGTGGCCGTGGGCGACGAGGTCGACGTCGAGGTCCTGGACGTGGACTTCTCCAAGGAGCGCATCTCGCTGTCCCTCAAGGCGACCCAGTCCGACCCGTGGCAGGTCTTCGCCGACGGCCACGCCGTCGACCAGCTGGTGTACGGCCGCGTGACCAAGTTGGTCCCCTTCGGCGCCTTCGTGCAAGTCGGCGACGGCATCGAGGGTCTGGTGCACATCTCCGAGATGGCCGCACACCACGTCGAGTCACCGGACCAGGTGGTCACGGCCGGTGAGGAGTTGTGGGTCAAGATCATCGAACTGGACACCGCACGTCGTCGCATCTCGTTGTCGATCAAGCAGGCCGCCGAGGGTGGCGAGGTCTCCGAGGAGTACCGCGAGGCCTTCGGCAGCCACGCCTACGACACGGAAGGCAACTACATCGGTGGCTTCGAGTACGGCGAGTTCACTCCCGAGACCGAGGCCCAGGCCGCGTGGGCGGAATACGCCACCGAGGCCGTGGCCAAGTCCGACGACGAGACCGCCGTCGACGAGACCGCCGTTGAAGAGGCCGCCGTCGAGGCGGGGACCGACGAGGCCCCCGCTGGCGAAGACGCTGCCAACTAGAGCTGTCACCCGCACAACCCGCCGGTACCGTCGTGGTCCGGCGGGTTGTGTGCTGTCCGGCACCTCGGTGACCTGATGTCACAGCCCACTGGGTACCGTGGAGGGATGAGACGGATCGCGTTGGCCGGCGGCATCGGGGCCGGCAAGTCCACGGTCGTCGACCATCTGCGTGGACGCGGATTCGCGGCCGTCGACGCGGACGAGGTGTACCGCGACCTGACCCAGGCCGGGCAGCCGGTACTGGCCGTCCTGGTCGACGCCTTCGGCTCAGCGATCCTGACGCCCGACGGTGCCCTGGACCGTCCGTTCCTGGCCGCGGTGGTCTTCGACGACCCCACGGCGCTGGCGCGGCTCAATGCGATCACCCACCCCGCGGTGGCAGTCGAGATGCGACGGCGTATGGACGAGGCATCGGGAGCCGCGGTCTTCGCGGCGATCCCGCTCTTCGGGGCGCAGCATCGCGACTCACTCGCCCTGGACGAAGTCTGGGCCATACAGGTGGATCCCGAGGTGGCGATCGACCGACTGGTGCGCCAACGCGGCATGTCGGCGCAGGAAGCGCGTCAGCGCATCGCCGCCCAGATGGGCAACGAGGAGCGCGCAGCCCTGGTCGACGAGGTCATCTGGAACGACCGCGACCGCGAGTCCTTGTTGGGACGCATCGACGAACTGTTGAGGGAACGTGGACTCGATGAGCACTGAGTTCCTCGTTGAGTCACCCTTTCGACCCTCCGGGGACCAGCCGGCGGCCATCGCGGCGCTGGCCGACGGCGTGCGCGACGGGCTGCGGTACCAGACCCTGGAGGGCATCACCGGCAGCGGCAAGACGGCCACCATCGCCTGGCTGGTCGAGCAGGTGCAGCGTCCCACGTTGATCCTCGAGCCCAACAAGTCCCTCGCCGCGCAACTCGCCTCGGAACTCAAGGAGATGCTGCCCTCGAACCGGGTCGAGTTCTTCGTCTCCTACTACGACTACTACCAGCCCGAGGCCTACATCCCGCGTACCGACACCTTCATCGAGAAGGACAGCGCCGTCAACGAGGAGATCGACCGTCTGCGACACTCGGCCACCTCCTCGCTGCTGACCCACCGTGACACCATCGTCGTGGCCTCGGTCTCGTGCATCTACGGTCTGGGCTCGCCCCTGGAGTACCGGGACCGGATGCTGCGACTCGAGAAGGGCGCGGTCCACGACCAGCGAGGCCTACTGCGACGCTTGGTCGAGATGCAGTACAGCCGCAACGACCTGCTCGTCGACCGCGGGACCTTCCGACTCAAGGGTGACACGCTCGAGTTGCAGCCGGCCTACTCCAACGAGGCCGTGAGGGTCTCCTTCTTCGGCGACGAGATCGAGGAGATCGCCTTCTTCAACCCGGTCACCCAGGAACAGCGTGGCGCCGTCGACGACGTCACCATCTTCGCGGCCTCGCACTACGCCACCAGTTCCGAGACCCTGCACCGGGCTTGTCGCAGCATCGAAGAGGAGTTGCGCGAGCAGTTGAGCCTCTTCGACCGCGAGGGCAAGCTCCTCGAGGCCCAGCGTCTGCGCTCGCGCACCGAGCACGATCTCGAGATGCTCGAACAGACGGGGGTGTGCGCGGGCGTGGAGAACTACTCGGCCCATCTCGACGGCCGTTCGCGCGGCGAGCGTCCCTTCACCCTGCTCGACTACTTCCCCTCCGACATGCTGGTGGTCATCGACGAGTCCCACGTGGCGGTGCCCCAGATCCGCGGACAGTACGCCGGCGACCGTTCGCGCAAGGAGACGCTGGTGGAGCACGGCTTTCGCCTGCCGAGCGCACTCGACAACCGGCCGCTCAACTTCGAGGAGTTCATGGGGATCGTCCCCCAGATCGTCTTCGTCTCGGCGACGCCCGGACCCTACGAGATCCAGGTGTCCGACCAGGTGGTGGAGCAAGTCATCCGTCCGACGGGCCTGCTCGACCCCGTCGTGACCGTGGTGCCCACCAAGAACCAGATCGACGACCTGCGAGGACGTCTCGACACGGTGATCGCGCGAGGTGAACGCGCGCTCATCACCACCTTGACCAAGCGCATGTCAGAAGACCTGACGAACTTCCTGGTCAAGGCGGGCTATCGGGTCCAGTACCTGCACAGTGACATCGACACCGTCCAGCGAATCGAGATCCTGCGGTCGCTGCGCCTGGGTGAGTTCGACATCCTGGTGGGCATCAACCTGCTGCGCGAGGGCCTCGACCTCCCCGAGGTCTCGTTGGTGGCGATCTTGGACGCGGACAAGGAGGGTTTCCTGCGATCGCGGTCGGCCCTGGTACAGACCATCGGACGCGCGGCGCGCAACGCCAACGGCGAGGCCGTCTTGTACGCCGACCAGATCACCGACTCCATGCGTGAGGCCATCTCCACGACCGAACGCCGTCGACTGATGCAGATCCGTTACAACGAGGAGCACGGCATCGTGCCGGTGACCATCACGAAGAACATCGCCGACATCCTTGGCCGCCTGCGATCGGAGTCGGCCCCCGAGCCGACGAATCGGGTGCACGGCATCTCCTCACTCGAGACGGTGGCCTCCGACGACCTCACCCTGGAGATCGCTCGCGTCGAGGACGCCATGCTCGCGGCCGCCGCGGAGCTGCGCTTCGAAGAGGCGGCGGCCCTGCGCGACTACCTCCACACCCTCCAGATCCAGGGCCTCGGCGAGGACGTGCGGCGCCTGGACCTCGAGGCCTAGCGGGTAGATTTCATCCATGGCGTCGACGATCCGGGTTCAAGGCGCTCGCGTCCACAACCTCAAGAACCTGTCGGTGGAGATTCCCCGGGACCGGCTCGTGGTGTTCACCGGGCTGTCGGGATCAGGGAAATCCTCGCTCGCCTTCGACACCATCTACGCCGAGGGCCAACGTCGCTACGTCGAGAGCCTCTCGGCCTACGCCCGACAATTCCTCGGTCAGATGGACAAGCCCGACGTGGAGTTCATCGAGGGTCTGTCCCCGGCGATCTCGATCGACCAGAAGACCGCCTCGCGGAACCCCCGCTCCACGGTGGGGACCATCACCGAGATCCACGACTACCTTCGACTGCTCTTCGCGCGCATCGGTGTTCCCCACTGCCACGTCTGCGGGCGACCGGTCACGCGTCAGACACCCCAGCAGATCGTCGACCTGGTGCTCGCCCGCGAGGACGCGGGAAGATTCCTGGTCCTGGCCACGGTAGTCGAGGGTCGCAAGGGTGAATACTCCACCCTCCTCAACGAGTTGGCCGGCCAGGGCTTCAGCCGCGTCCGGGTCGACGGGGTGGTCCACGAATTGTCCCAACGCGAGGAGATCGCGCTGGCGCGCTACGAACAGCACACCATCGACGTGGTCCTGGACCGTTTGACGGTCAAGAGCGCCAATCGTCAGCGACTCACCGAGTCGGTGGAGGCCGCGCTGAAGCTCACCAAGGGCCTCGTCTCCTTCCTCTTCGTCGACAGCGGCGAGTTGGTGCAGTACTCGGAGAAGATGGCCTGCACGCACTGCGGGATCAGCTTCACCGAGCTGGCTCCGCGCGACTTCTCCTTCAACTCGCCCTACGGAGCGTGCCCGACCTGCACGGGCTTGGGCACGCGCTTCGAGGTGGACCCCGACCTCGTGGTGCCCGACCCGACCCTCTCGCTGGCCGAGGGCGCCCTCGCGCCGTGGGGTGGCGCGCGCTTCAAGTACTTCGAACGTCTGGTGGCGGGCATCGCGGAGCTGGGCGGTTTCGACGTGAACACGCCGTGGAACAAGCTCAGGGCCAAGGACCGCCGACTCATCCTCAACGGCGTCGAGAAGAAGTCGGTCCCGGTGAAGTTCCGCAACCGCTACGGGCGGGTGCGCACCTACGAGACGACCTTCAACGGCATCGTCGAATGGCTCGAGCGCAAGCGCAACGAGGCGGACGGGGACTGGTCGCGTGAACAGGCCGAACAGTTCATGCGCGAGGTCGAGTGCACCGCGTGCCGGGGCCAGCGACTCAAGCCGGAGGTCCTGGCGGTCACCGTGCACTCCCACAACATCGCCGAGATCAATTCGATGACCATCGACGAGGCCATCGCCCTCTTCTCGACCCTGGAGCTCAGCGAGCGCGAGACGACGATCGCCCGCCAGGTCGTCAAGGAGATCATCGCCCGCCTCACCTTCTTGATGGACGTGGGCCTCGACTACCTCACCCTCAGCCGAGCCTCGGCCACGCTCTCGGGGGGCGAGGCCCAGCGCATCCGCCTGGCGAGCCAGATCGGCAGCTACCTCGTCGGCGTCCTCTACGTGCTCGACGAGCCCTCCATCGGCCTGCACCAGCGCGACAACCGTCGTCTCATCGCCACCCTCGAGCGCCTGCGTGACCTCGGCAACTCGGTCATCGTGGTCGAGCACGACGAGGAGACCATCCGCCTGGCCGACTTCATCGTGGACATCGGGCCGGGTGCCGGAGAGTTCGGCGGCGAGGTGGTGCACGCGGGCACCTACGAGGACCTCCTCAAGAACTCGAACTCCTTGACCGGTCAGTACCTCTCGGGGGTTCGCTCCATCGAGATCCCCGCCGTGCGCCGCCCCGGCGACGGCAAGCACCTCATCATCAAGGGTGCTCGCGCCAACAATCTGCGCAACGTGACGGTGAAGGTCCCGCTGGGCAAGTTCGTGGCCATCACCGGCGTGTCGGGTTCGGGCAAGTCGACCCTGATCAACGGCATCCTGCTCGCGTCGCTGGAACGCCAGATCAACCGGGCCAAGACCACGGCGGCCGAGCACGACACCATCACCGGCGTCCAGTACCTCGACAAGGTGGTGGCCGTCGACCAGCAGCCCATCGGACGCACGCCGCGCTCCAATCCCGCGACCTACACCGGCGTCTTCGACAAGGTCCGCAAGCTCTTCGCCGAGGTCTCGGAGTCCAAGGTGCGCGGTTACCAGCAGGGCCGCTTCTCCTTCAACGTCAAGGGGGGGCGCTGCGAGGCCTGCGCCGGCGACGGCACGATCAAGATCGAGATGCACTTCCTCCCCGACGTCTACGTCAACTGCGAGACCTGCGGGGGGGCACGCTACAACCGCGAGACCCTGGAGATCAAGTACCGGGGCAAGTCCATCGCCGACGTCTTGGACATGCCCATCTCCGAGGCCCTCGAGTTCTTCGACCGTCAGCCGGTCATCCTCCGTCACATCCAGGCCCTGATGGACGTGGGGCTGGGCTACGTGCGACTCGGCCAACCCGCGCCCACGCTCTCGGGCGGCGAAGCCCAGCGCGTCAAACTGGCCACGGAGTTGGCGCGTCGCCCCACCGGACACACCCTCTACGTGCTCGACGAGCCGACCACGGGTCTGCACTTCGAGGACGTCAACCGCCTGCTTCACGTGTTGCACCGACTGGTCGACCAGGGCAACACCGTCTTGACGATCGAGCACAACCTCGACGTGGTCAAGACAGCGGACTGGGTGATCGACCTCGGCCCCGACGGAGGGCGTCGCGGGGGCGTCGTGGTGGGGGAGGGGACCCCCGAGGAGATCTCCCAGCTCGCGACGGCGACCGGACAAGTGCTGCACGAGGTGCTGATGGGGCACCCGAGGACCTAGTGTTCGCCAAGCCGTCGGGGATCCCTCGTCAGAGCGGCTGCTACCTCTTCAAGAACGCCCACGACACGGTGATCTACGTCGGCAAGGCCAAGTCGCTGACCCAGCGGCTGTCGAGCTACTTCCAGCGCTTCGACGCCCTGACGCCCAAGACCCAGGCCCTGATGGAGGAGGCCACCTCGGTCGAGTGGATCGTCACCCCCTCCGAGACCGACGCGCTCGTCCTCGAGAACGAGTTGATCAAGGCCAACCAGCCGCGCTACAACATGCGCCTCAAGGACGACAAGAGCTTCCCCTACGTGGCCATCGACGCGCGCAGCGACTTCCCCGTTCCCTACATCACCCGCTCCAAGCACCAGCGTGGGGTTCGCTACTTCGGCCCCTTCGTCGACGTGCGAGCCCTGCGTCACACCATGGACGAACTGCTGCAGACCTTCCCCCTGCGCTCGTGCACGCAGCACAAGTACGACTACCAGCAACGCCTGGGACGGCCCTGCCTCCTCTACGACATCCACAAGTGTTCGGGCCCCTGCGTGGGCGCGGTGGACGTCGCCGGCTACGCCCAACTCGTCTCGTCGTGGGCCCGTTTCTTCGAAGGCGACGTGCGCGAGCTGCGTCAGCTGCTCACTCGACAGATGAACGACGCGGCGGCCCAGCAGCACTACGAGGCGGCGGCCAAGGCCCGAGACGCCCTGGCGGCCCTGGAACGCGCCGCCAGCGACCAGAGCATCGTGCTCGACGACCACACCAATCTCGACGCCATCGCCGTCGCCACGCAGGGTGGACGGGCCGCCCTGGTGCGCTTCCGGGTTCGCCATGGTCGCATCATCGGAAGAACGGTCCACCTCATCGACCGGTCCATGGACGAGGACGACGCCGAGATCGTCGAGGCGGCCCTGCCCGAGCTCTACGACGACCCCACGTCGATACCGCCGGTGCTCATCGCGAACGAGACCATCGCGGCGTCCGAGGTCACCGTGGCCTTCTTGAACGAGCGCCGCGGTCGCCCGGTACAGGTCCTCGCGCCCCAGCGGGGGCGCCGGCGTCGGGTGCTCGAATTGGCGCACGCCGACGCCACCGCGGTGATCGACCGCGACTCCCTGCGGCGCCAGAGCGACCACAACGTTCGTTCGCGCGCCCTCCAAGAGATCGGCGCCGCGCTGGGTCTCGCCCAGCCGCCCTTTCGCATCGAGTGCTTCGACATGAGTCACCTCCAGGGCACGAACTACGTCGGTTCGATGGTCGTCTTCGAGGACGGTCTGGCCAAGAAGAGTGACTACCGCCACTTCAACGTCAAGGAGATGCTGGGCAACGACGACGTCGGCGCCATGGAGGAGGTCGTGCGACGCCGTCTGGGCTACTGGCACGAGGAACAGGCCCAGAGCAAGTTCCGTCGCGCCAACCTGATCATCATCGACGGAGGCCTGCCCCAGTTGCACGCCGCCCAGAAGGCCGCGAGCTCGCTGGGACTGGCCGAGCAGGTGGAGTTCGTCGCCTTGGCCAAACGTGAGGAACTTCTGTACCGACCCGGCTCCTCCGTGCCGATCGCGCTGGACCGGGGATCGGAGAGCCTGTACCTGGTCCAGCGCATCCGCGACGAGGCGCATCGCTTCGCCATCTCCTTTCACCGCTCCAAGCGGGCCAAGTCCATGGTGGCGACCATCCTGGACGGAGTTCCGGGACTGGGCCCCAAACGACGCGAGCGGCTCATGGTCGAACTCGGTTCGTTGGACCGCTTGCGCGGCGCGACGCTCGACGAACTTCGCGCGCTCGAGTGGTTGCCCGACGCGGTGGCCCAGAACATCTACGATCGAGTACGCGCCCCCGGTGCGCCTCGGCTAGCGAAGGGAACCCGCCGCGATGACTGATGTCTTGTTGGTGACGGGCATGTCCGGCGCGGGCCGTTCCACCGTGTCGACCGCCCTGGACGACCTCGGCTGGTTCGTGATCGACAACTTGCCCCTGGAGCTGATCGTGCGGGTCGGCGAACTGGCGTCGGCCGGTTCCAAGGACGCCGCGGGCGTGGCCTTCATCGTCGGGCGCTCGGGCCGCGCCCAGGCGGACGCCCTGCTCAGCATCAAGGCCGAGCTCGAGGCCATGCACGAGAGCGCCAAGCTCCTCTTTCTCGACGCGCCCGACGACGTGTTGATCCATCGCTACGAAGGCACGCGGCGGCGCCACCCCCACGAGGCGGCCACGCTCGCCGACTCCATCGCCCAGGAGCGCCAGCAGCTCCAGAAGATCCGTGACAGCGCCGACATCATCATCGACACCGGGACGATCAACACCAACCAGCTGCGCTCGCGGATCTCGGAGATCTTCATGCCCAGCGACGTCGGAGGACTACGGGTCTCCATGATGTCCTTCGGCTTCTCCAACGGGCTGCCCCGCGACGTCGATCTGGTCTTTGACGTGCGCTTCCTGCCCAACCCCCACTGGGTCGACGAGTTGCGACCCAAGACCGGTTTGGACGAAGCGGTGGCCTCGTACGTCTTGAACCAGGAGGAGGCCCAGCACTTCCTGCACGACGTCGTGGCCATGCTGGAATGGCAGATCCCGGCCTTCGCGAAGGAGGGCAAGTCCTACCTGACCATCGCCATCGGCTGCACCGGCGGGCGTCACCGCTCGGTGGCCATCGCCGAGGAGATCCGCCGGCGCCTGGGCCTGCGCAACTCGGTCTTCCACCGCGACATCGCTCGATGAGGTTCGTCGCCATCGGTGGCGGCCACGGGACCGCGGTCACCCTGAGGGCGTTGCGCGGACTCGACCCCGACGTCACCGGCGTCGTCTCGGTGGCCGACGACGGCGGCTCCACCGGACGCCTGCGAGCGCTCCTCAACGTCGCCGCGGTGGGGGACCTTCGCAAGTGCCTCGTGGCCCTGGCCGATCCGCACAACCCCCTGGCCCAGGCCTTCGACCACCGTTTCACGGCGGGGGAACTGGCGGGGCACGCCGTGGGCAACCTCTTCCTGGTCGGTCTGATCGACGCCACCGGCAACCTCGAGGCGTCCGTGGACGCCGCCGCCGAGGCGCTCGGAGTGCACGGCACCATCGTGCCGGCCAGTCGAGAGGGAGTGGTCCTGGTCGCCCGCCACGACCAGGGGATCACCCGCGGTCAGACGGCGGTGGCGAAGGTGGGCGCGATCCACTCCATCAGCCTCGACCCTCCTTCACCGCCGGCCCCGGCGAGGGCTCTCGCCGCGATAGCCGCCGCGGACGCCATCGTGATCGGTCCGGGCTCCCTCTACACCAGTGTGGTGGCCGCCTGCGTGGTGCCCGACATCAATCGGGCGCTCGCCCGGAGCCGGGCCCGAAGGATCTACGTGGCCAACCTGCGCGCCGAGGAGCCCGAGACCAAGGGATTCTCGCTCCAGGACCACCTCGACGTCCTGGAGCGCCACGGCGTGCACCCCACCGACGTGCTGGTCGACGACGCGAGCCCCTTCGCACAAGAGCCCTGCAGCGTCCACACGATCGTCACGTCGCTGACCTCGCGAAATCCACTGGTCCACGATGTGCCAAAATTGAGGGCGGCAGTCAAAGAGGCCTGCTCCACCCCCAACCGAGATGAATGAGGAGACCACAGTGCCCACACGTGTAGCGATCAATGGATTTGGACGTATTGGACGAGGGTACTTGAGGGCCTCCCTGGGCAATCCCGACATCGTGGTGGTCGCCGTCAACGACTTGACGTCGGTCCAGACCAACGCCCACCTCTTGAAGTACGACTCGACGCAGGGGCGCCTCGACGCGCCCGTCGCGGTGACCGCCGACGGCCTCAGCGTGGGCGACCACGTCATCAAGGTCCTCGCCGAGCGCGACCCCGCCAACCTGCCCTGGGGCGAGCTCGACATCGACGTGGTGATCGAGTCCACCGGACGCTTCACCTCGCGCGACGCGGCCGCGGTGCACCTGAGCGCCGGCGCCAAGAAGGTCATCATCTCGGCTCCGGCCAGCGACGTCGACGCCACCTTCGTGGTCGGCGTGAACGACGACACCTACGACGCCGAGAAGCACCACGTGATCTCCAACGCCTCGTGCACCACCAACTGCTTCGTGCCGATGGTCAAGGTCCTCGACGACGCGCTGGGTGTCGAGACCGGTCTCATGACCACCATCCACGCCTACACCAACGACCAGAACCTGCTCGACCTGGCCCACAACGACCTTCGCCGCGCTCGCGCCGCGGCGGTCAACATCGTCCCGTCCTCGACGGGCGCCGCCCGCGCGACCAGCCTGGTGCTCGAGTCGATGAAGGGCCGCCTCGACGGGACCTCGCTGCGCGTGCCGGTGCCGGTGGGCTCGATCACCGACTTCACGGCCATCGTGCGCTCGACCACGGTCGAGGAGATCAACGCCGCGTTCAAGGCCGCGGCCGAGGGCCCGCTCAAGGGGGTCCTGGTCTACACCGACGAGCCCATCGTCTCCGAGGACATCGTGGGCACGCCCGCCTCGTGCACCTTCGACTCGAAGATGACCCTGGTCCAGAAGATCAACGACGATCAGAGCCTGGTCAAGATCTTCGGCTGGTACGACAACGAGTGGGGCTACTCCAACCGCCTCGTGGACCTCACCCTCGTCGTCGGTCGCTAGTCCGTGACGGCCCCCCTGCCCAGTTACGACCGCTGGGAGCTCGCCGGCAAGCGGGTTCTCGTGCGCGTCGACTTCAACACCCCGGTCGCCGAAGTGGACGGGCGCCTCGAGGTCACCGACGACTTCCGCATCCGCGCCACGCTGCCCCTCTTCGAGGAGCTGCTGGCGAAGGGCGCGACGGTGGTCGCCTGCACCCACTTCGGGCGACCCAAGGGCCAGGTCGTCGAGAAGTACTCCGTCGCCCCGGTCCGCCGGCGCCTGGCCGAGCTCTGTCCGGGCGTGGAGCTGCTCGAGAACCTTCGCTTCAACCCCGGCGAAGAGGCCAACGACCCGGTCTTCGGCGCCTCGCTGGTCGAGGGCTTCGACTACTACATCAACGAGGCCTTCTCGGCCTCGCACCGGGCCCACGCCTCGATCATGATCCCCCCGACGCTGATCCCCAGCGCCGCGGGACCCAACCTCCAGCGTGAGGTCGCGACCCTGTCGTCGCTGCTGGAGGACCCGGCGAGGCCCTTCGTGGCGATCGTCGGCGGCGCCAAGGTCAAGGACAAGCTCGGCATCGTCAAGGTGCTCTCGCAGAAGGCGGACCAGGTCATCGTGGGCGGCGGCATGGCCTACACCTTCGAGGCCACCCAGGGACGCACCATCGGCTCGTCGCTCTTCGACGCGTCCTACCTCGAGGTCTGCGCCGAGCTGATGGAGGGCGACAAGATCGTCATTCCCTCCGACGCCCGCGGACTGCCCGTCGGCGCGCCCTTCGGCGCCGGTGGTGACGAGGCGGTGCTCGAGTGGGGTGAGGACATCCCCGACGGCTTCCAGGGCCTCGACATCGGTCCGGCTACGGTCGCGACCTTCAGCCAGATCATCGCCGACGCCGCCACGATCCTGTGGAACGGGCCCATGGGTGTCTTCGAGGACCCGCGACTGAGCTACGGCACCGAGGCGGTCGCCCGGGCCGTCGCCGCGTCGAACGCGGTGTCGGTGATCGGAGGAGGTGACTCGGTGTCGGCCATCCAGGGCTACGGTCTCGAGGACGAGGTCAGCTTCGTGTCGACCGGTGGGGGAGCGAGCCTCGAATTCGTCGAGCTCGGCGACCTGCCGGGGCTGGCCGCTCTGCGCGAGGGTGCGGGGAGCCCGTCGTGAATCGTCCCCTGGTCATCGGCAACTGGAAGATGAACCTCGACTACGTCGAGGCCGTCCACCTGGTCCAGCAGATCGGCGTGGTCTTGAGGAACAAGCCGCTCGAGCACGTGGACCTGGTGGTCGTCCCACCCTTCGTCGACATCCGCAGCGTGACCTCGGTCGTCGAGTCCGAGCGTGTGAGCATCACGGTGGGCGCCCAGCACGCCAGCGTCCACGAGGCCGGGGCCCACACCGGCGAGGTGTCCGTGCCGATGCTCCAGCGACTGGGGGTGAGCTGGATACTCGTCGGACACTCCGAGCGCCGCGCGATGTACGCCATGACCGACGAGGTCGTCGCCCAGACGCTGCGCACGGTGACGCGCTTCGGCCTGACGGCCGTGTTGTGCGTCGGCGAGGAGTTGAGCGTGCGCGAGTCCGGGGACCAGGACGACTTCGTCACCGCACAGTTGCACGCCGCGCTCGGGGGACTCGACGAGGCGTCGCGCGGTCTCGTGACCATCGCCTACGAACCCGTCTGGGCCATCGGCACGGGCCTCACGGCCAGTACCGGACAGGTGCGCGAGATGACCGAACACATCCGCACGGTGGCGGCGTCGCTGTCGCTGGACGGCGTTCGAGTGCTCTACGGGGGGTCGGTCAACGCCGAGAACGCCGCCGCGCTGATGAGCGAGGGCCGCGTCGACGGTTTCCTGGTCGGAGGGGCTTCCCTCAAGGCCGAATCCTTCCTGGCGATCGGCCAGGCCGCCAATGACTGCTACGATGGCAAGCGCTAATCGGAGGTCGAGATGTTCACGTGGTCATTCATAGTCATTGAGGCGGCCTCGGCGATAGCTCTCATCTTCCTGGTGCTCCTGCACTCGGGTCGCGGTGGCGGCATCTCCGACCTCATGGGTGGTTCGGTCAACTCGATGGCGGCCGGTTCCACGGTCGTCGAGCGCAACCTCGACCGCATCACCATCGCCGTGGCGCTCGTGTTCACCTTCGCCACCTTGACTCTCGACCTGCGACTCCAGTAGGTTCCGTGGTCCCTCGCGGATCCGGTCGACGCGTCGCCCTGGTCACGGTGGTCGCCGGTCTCGTCGTCGTCGCCTCCGTCCTGCTCGCCTACCGCTCGCCGCGCCCCACGCCGGGGCCCGCCGACCCGGCCTCCTCGAGCCTGACCCTGGACCTGCCGGGACCGATCAACGCCTGCAGCGTCCTCAACCCGTCGGCCTCGGCGACGACCACGGCGATCTTGGACCTGGTGCGCCCCTCGGCGTTCTTGACCGGCCCCACCGACATCCTCTTCGGAGAAGGTGGGGCGATCGCGTCGGCCGAGTTGGTGTCCCTGCACCCCGAGACCGTCGTCTACACCGTCGACCCCAAACTGACCTGGAGCGACGGGCACCGATTCAGCGTGCGCGACCTGGTCGCGTGGTGGCACGCCGCGCGCGCCGTGCCCAGCATCGCCGACGACGGCTACCGCCACATCGCCTCGATGGTGGTGGGCAAGAAGGCCCTGTCGGTCACCGTGGTCTTCTCCCACGACTTCGCCGACTGGAACCTGCTCTTTCGCGACGTCAACGAGGCCGGCGTGACGTCGTCGTGCGACGTCGGGAACCTCACCCGGCAGCCCTCGCTCGGCCCCTACGACGTCGAGAGCGCCTCCACGTCGCGAGTGGTCCTGATCTCCAATCCGCAGTGGACGGCCAACTACAACCGTTTCCATCGGGTCATCATCGTCACCGACGCCGACCTGTCCAACCACGACGCGACCTACTTCGTGCGTTACTCGCCGGTGGCCACCCGGGCACTCGTGGACAACCTGGTCGCCCACCCCCGGTTCCAGGGACGATTCGGCAACTCCAGCGACATCGAGGAGATGACCTTCAGTCCCCACGACGCCCTCACCGCCAACCCGGCGATGCGCACCGCCCTGTCGTGGCTCTTGGACCGCCGCCAGATCCTCGCCAAACTCTTCGGCACCTTCACCTTCACGCCCGCGGTGCCGACGTCCGCCCTCTTCTCCCAGGGTCAGTTCGACTATCCGCCGCGAGTCAAGGGAATCAGGGCCACCAGTCGTGACGCGGCCCTCGTGAGCGCCAACGTCGACTGTCGTAGTTGTGCCGAGACCATCTTGCGCCGCAGCGGCTACCAGCGCACGGGGCAGGGTTGGCGTGATGCGTCTGGCGCCACCCTCAGCGTCATCGTCGCGGTCGGACCCTCGAGCCTGGACCACGCGACTGCGGCACTCGTCGAGGCCGAGTGGGAGACGCTCGGGGTCGAGGCGAGCGAGCTCGACGCGGCCACCGAGGTGCAGGCCGCCTCCATGGCCGCCGCCGGGACCGCGGACGTCGCACTCTTCGAGCGACCGACCTCCACGACGCCGTGGTGGGCTGGGCGCTCCTGGGACGGTCCTGGCTCCACCGACGCCTACACCTCGGGCGTCACCCCGGCGAAGGTCAACTCCCTCTTCCAGTTGGCGCAGAGCACCTTCAATCCCGCCACCGCCGACCTCAGTTGGCTGAAGATCGACCAACTGCTCCTCCACGACTTCTGGGTTCGCCCGCTGTACACCGTGCCGTCGCTCACCGTGTGGTCACAGGACGTCGCCAATGTCGTGCCGTCGCTGTCGCTCAACGGTCTGGTGGACCAGGTCAGCGACTGGGGCATCACACCCGCGACGGCGACGTCGACGACCTCGACCGTCGGCTAAACTCTGAAGTCCACGTCGAAGTGGCGAAATGGCAGACGCGCCAGCTTGAGGGGCTGGTGCCCTTTGGGGCGTGCGGGTTCAAGTCCCGCCTTCGACACCAACATTCTCCGAGTGCTTGAGACCCACTTCACCGGGCAGGACAATTAGCGGGGGGCTTCCGGCAATTGTGATCTCGAAGTGCTCAGGGAAGACGACGATTGATTGGATGAAATTGTCGATCAGGATTCGGCGTTCCTGGTCCGTCGCGGCCTTCCAGATCATGTCCACGTCGAGGGTCTCCAGAATCTTGGCGACCTCTTCGAACTTCGCTTCCAGTTCAGTCGCCTGACGTTTGGCTCCCGCCTCCAAGCGTGCTTCCTCGGTGGCGGCCCGGATTGAGGCCTCGATGCGACTCTCCGCCTCCTGGAAGCCGTCCTCACTGATCTTGCCCTTGAAGTAAAGGTCGAGGAGTTTGCGACGATCCTCGGTGAGTTTCGCGAGCGTCGCGGGCCTGGCGCGGCGGGTCCCGGCCGCCGTCGCCGGCGCCACCGTGCCCCGCCCGGCCAGGTTCCGGCGTATCGCGTCACGCAGGTTCTCATCCTCGCGAATCAGGCGCAGACCCAGCAACATGGCGCGTTGCAGGCCAAGGTTGGAGCGACCCGGGACGTCGCATCCCGCGCCTCGGTGGTAACAGCGATAGAGCAGTTGGCCTTGGCCGTTCTGTGCGACGACCATGCGCCTTCCACACAGACCACAGAAGACGTGGCCGGACAGTACGTCGTTCGACCGGCGAGTGCCGGTGCGGTTGTGGCGATTGGCGGCGTTCCACTCGGTCTCGGTGACGATGCCCTCGTGCTGGCCCACGTACCAGGTGTCGTTGAGCAGGACCTCGCCCAAGTAGATGCGTGAGTGGATGATGGTGCGCGCCAGTGAGTAGTTGATCCCCGTCGCCTCGGCGATCTTGGGGAAGGAGAGTCCCTCCGCTCTCAGTCGAAAGACCTCACGGACCCGCGCGGCGTCGCTGTTGACGACGAGGTGTCCGTCCACGATGTCGTAGCCGGTCTTGGGCCGATTGACCCACTTGCCCTCCTTGACGGCCCGCTGGGTGCCCATGCGGACGTTCTCGGAGAGTTGCTCGCGGAAGTACTGCGCGAATGTACCCAGGATGTTGTAGAACATCCGACCCGCCGCCGTGGAGAGATCGAGGTTCTCGGTGACCGAGTGCAGCGCGACCCCGTGCTCGCCGCACACGTCGGCCAGCAGGATCAGGTCGGAGAGATTTCGTGAAAGCCGGTCAAGTCGCCAAACCAGTAAATGGCTGACGTGACCCGCCTGCACGGCAGCGAGTACTTGCTGAAGACCGGGCCGCTCCAAGTTCTTGCCGGACTTGCCGGGATCGGTGACCACAGTGACCTCGCCAAGATCGCGCAATTGCGCGTAGAGCCGCAAACGGTCCGTCTGGCCCTCGATCGAGAAGCCCTCCTCGGCTTGTTCCTCGGTCGAGACTCGACAGTACGCGAGTGTGAGCATGAAGTCCTCCCGGTCCATGGTCGTCGTCCCCCATGGCAATGCGCGTGGCGATCGCGACGAGGACGCTGGCAACCAAATCGTAATCCGGCGCCACCAAATAGCGGGCGACGGCCTCGACGGTGGCAATCATGCGGCGCTCCAGGCCTTGGTCTTGGCGGCCACGCGATCCTCCATTGCAATGCCCGAGTCGTCGATCCAGGACACCGCCTCGATAAACACCCTGTCGAGGATCGATTCGAGATCATGGTTGTTGGTGATCGCGCCGAAACTCGACAGGTAGCCCACCAGCCCCGGCATGATGTGCGCGAGTTCCCCGGCGCGTTGGGACTTGTAGAGTCGCGCGATGCCCCAGTCGGTGCAAGAGATCGACGCTCGACGCACCGCCAACCAGTCCGCATCAATCGGCCAGCGTGACTTGGTCTGGTCATCGGTCGGCACTCGCAACGACAGCCATTCTTCGGTCAAGTGAACCCACAACGCGCCGACGGCGTCGAGCAGTTGCTCCGGAGTAGTGAGGCCGAACTGCCGCAACGCTTCGCGACCGAGTTCGAATTCGACGCGAACGACGGGTTGGGTCGGATCGTAGTTGCCCCACATCTCGCGCCAATAGAAAGCGCGGGACTCTTCGAGCTCGATGGTCTTGTCGTAGAGGCGAGCGCAGATCGTACCGGTGCTCCGACGACCAAAGCGAAGTCCGTTGAAGGTCTCGTCATCCTCATCGGTAGTGCGCTTCTTGGCACGCGAAATGAAGCGATGGCGATCGTCTCCCGAGATGGTCAGCCCCTGGAAGTCGGCGAAGAGGTCCGCACGACGGACGCTTAGTTGCACGAATTTGCACTCGGCTTCCAAGATGTCGCGGAACCAGCGAACGGCTTCATCAGGTCGGAGTGAGTGAATAAATTCGGCCCGAGGTTGAACAAAGAACGCGGGAAGGTGGCCGCCTGGGGAGACGCCGATCATTCCATTGGGATGATCCAGACGGAAACGGTACTTAAGAACCCCAAAGGACTGGACCTGGAAAGTCTCCCCACCGAACTCGAAATCGACGGGAGATTCAATCAGTTGGGCACGTTGGCGGGCCTCATGGAGCCGGTCGATCAGTGAGTCAGAGAGATGTGCCCGGCCCGACAAATAGACGGCATCGACCCCGGACACGAGTTCTCGCACCTGGGTCTGTTCCACGTGTCAATTCTGGATGCCCCCTGTAACATCGCCTCTCTCACGCCCCATTTGGAGAAGTGTGAATTATCCCCATGCAGTTTGAGGGTGCTGTGATACAGGGGACGCACCCATTTCCTTTTCTGGAACTTGGAATGGTTGCTGAGAAATACTTCTATTTCATATGGACAAATCAACATTTTGTTTCGGAATAGCCATCACACGCTTAGAATTCGCCCAATGATCGCTTTGTCCGATCGATCCGGGGGGCAGTTCAAGTAATGAATGCAATCAACGCACAAACTCTCATTCATGCTGAATTGTACCAACGAGTCCTCTCTGGTGAATTCCTCGACGATCTGCGGACGGGCGTCATGCTCTTTGACGCTGACGGCATTGCCGTCGACAGCAATAAAGCCTCTACCGAATTGCTGGGTGCTGCACCGCACCAGTTAAGGGGCAAGATTCCCATCGATATGCCCATGGGCACCGTGCGCGAAGACGGTTCACTACTGCCTCTCGCCGAGCATGCCTCCGCACGTGCACTGCGAACGGGCGAGCCCTGCTACGGCCTGATCGTGGGGGTCGATGGTCCAGAACGATCGCGGCGGTGGCTGTCGGTGGATAGCTATCCGCTCGTGGTCGATGGTGCGATTAAGGGTGCCGTCGTATGTTTCGATGACATCTCCGACCAATGGAAGCAGCAACACCTGCTGCAATTACTCTCCGAGGTTAACCGAATCGTGATGTTCGCCTCCGATGACATTGATCCCCTGCAACACCTCTGCGATGCCCTCATTGAGTTCGGCCCTTACGCGCTCGCTTGGATAGGCGTTCCCTCCTCGGACAGGGAAGGCGAGATTGACATAGCCTTTTCAGCTGGAGTTACGAACTACCCCCGCGAAGGAATGTCTTCGTTGTCGGAGTCGAAGGAGCTCGGACGGGGTCCTGTGGGGACCGCGCTGCGAACTGGCGTCACCCAGGTGGTAAATGACTTGGCCACACAATCCGTGACCACGACCTGGCGAGAGCGTGCGGACCAGTTCGGACTGGGCTCGTGTATCGCCATTCCCTTTGCCCCCGCCGGGCGCAGGGCGGTGCTCGCCATTTACGACCAGTACACCTTCACCTTTGATCAGGTAACAACGCAAGGTCTCGAAGCAATAGTGAAAGAGGCCGAATTCGGCGTAGGACACGGTCACTCGATGAGCCAACTAGCTACTGCGCTCGACGGAACCCTCGCCGCCCTGGGCCAAATGACCGAGACCCGCGACCCCTACACCGCGGGCCACCAGCTCCACGTCGGTTCCCTCGGATCCTCTCTCGCTGCGGCCATTGCCATTCAGTATGGCTTGGACATCGAGATGATAAAGCTCATTCGACAAAGCGGAGACGTTCACGACATAGGCAAGATCGCCGTTCCCTTCGAAATTCTCACCAAGCCCGGCAGGCTCAGTGCTCTAGAGTTCGAGATGATCAAACGTCACACCGTGGTCGGTTACGAGATTTTGTCCAAGGCTTCGCTGCCCTGGCCGATCGCCGAAGTTGCGCTGCAGCACCACGAGCGCGTGGACGGATCGGGCTACCCCTACGGTATTGCCGGGGGTGAGATCATCTTGCCCGCGCGAATCATTGCGGTGGCGGACGTAGTCGAGGCCATGACTCAACATCGGCCCTACCGGCCGGCACTCGGCCTTGACAAGGCCCTTGCTGAAGTGAGCGGAGGTGCGGGGACTCTGTTCGATGCCGATGTCGTTAAGAGTTGCATCGCCGTGTTCGAGGCTGGGTTCACTTTCGCGAATCCATCTTCCAGTCGGGCCTCGGTTCCCTCGAAGATTGACTGACTTCAGGAAATGACAACCTTCATGGTGAACACCTGCGGCGCCTGGATCGCTCTACCCTCGCGCGCAGTAGCCAGTTGGCTCATCCGCGCACCCACGCACTGAGCCGCCAGTCGGAGATTGTGCATGTCAGCCCTTCGACACCAACTTCCTCGGAGTGCCTGTGACCTGCTTCACCGAGCGGGACAGTGAACGGTTGACCCAGCGGGACAGTGATGGGTTGACCTCGGGTACTCGAGATGCCGGGGTTGGACGTCAATGGATTGGCTCGGTCGTCGATCATGATTCGACGTTGCCGATCGGTCGCGGCCTTCCAGATCAGGTTGACGCCGACTGTCTTGAGAAACCTCACGACTTCCCCCAACTCGACGTCTGGTTCAGCCGCCTGACCCTCGGCTCCCGCCTCCAGACGCGGCTTCCTCGGTGGCGGACCAGATCGAACCATCGATGCGGCTCTCAGTCTCCCGAAGGCCATCCTCGCTGATACGTGCCCCCCAAGGACGGGTTGAGGAGTCTGCGGCAACCCTCGGCACGTCGCCGAAACATGCCGTGGAACCCCGCGACGTCGCTTAGGACCACGAGGTTCCCATCCACCGTGTCACAGCCGTTCTTGGTTCGGTTGACCCGCTTGCCCCCTTCGCCGAACGCTCCATCTCTAGGATCGCGATCCTTCCACCGGCCGTTGGCTGACGCTGCGGGGCACGCACCCGTGATCGAGCCCGTCGGGGCCAACCTCGAACGCAGACAGCGGCGAGCACCGAGGAAGTCCAGCAGCGGCCCGCGCGCGGATGTCTTGCAAGTAATCCATCGAGATTGTATGTTTCCGGATTGGCTCTGGGCGAAGATGTCGCTCTCGATTGAAGAGGGGAATCTCATGAAGAATTACTGGACGAGACTCAGTATTGGTGTCGCCGCCATGACCCTGGTGGGAAGTGGTGTTGTCGTCACCATGGCGACCGCCTCGCCCAGTCGGTCAACAACGTACTTCGCCTGTTTGAGCAAAGACGGTGGAGTCCTTCACGACGTCACCACGGTCGCTGCACCCAAGTGCTCGGCCAACGACACGGATGTGCGATGGAGCCAGATCGGCCCCATGGGCCCTGTTGGCCACCGAGGTCCAGCTGGACGGGCGGGGCGCACCGGAGCGAGGGGACCGGCTGGTCCCACGGGTGCTGCCGGTACCAACGGTACCAATGGCACTAACGGTGCCAACGGTGCCAATGGCACTAACGGCATGAGCGTGACCAGCTCGGCGCTCTCATCTGGAGACTCCAACTGCCCTTGGGGTGGAAGCTCATTCACGTCGGCGACGGGCACCACCTACGCGTGTAACGCTGAGCCTCTGGTGGAGAACGTCTCATGGAACCCCACGTTGCCCAGTGGGCTGTTTTCCAACTCCTCCCAATCACAGACCGTCTTTGAAGCAGGGTCGACTGTGCACGTGCTCAGCGCTTGTCAGCGGTGACTTGAGTTCCTGCACCGGCCCCTCGCTGATCGTCCTCAAGGACTCCGACGGCACCGATCTCGCCGGTTGGCCCTTCAGCGGAGCACAAACCTCCCCGTTCGTCGCCTTCGATCCCGCTGCTGGGAAGAGCGACACACTGACCACGTCAGGTCCCTTGGAGATCGACTTCACATGCATGGGCGGCACACCTGTAAACCCCGGAGGTAACCTTCCGTGGCCGTCTGGCGTGACTCTCAAGGTTTCGATCCAGTGGACGCACGCGATTCCCTCTCGGAACATCAATTAGTCGCGGAGGTGACCGGTCATCTGGCCGACGTGGACCGGCTACTTGTCGCTCCACGTCAGCTAGGTGACGTCTCGCCACGGATCGGTTCATTCGCGCGAGACGACCCAGGCTCCGCACAACCCGAACGAGGGCCGCACCACGTCCGGGCCACGTCGGCGTCTCCCCGCCAGTGACTCGTGGTCCCGGCTCAGCCGGGCCGCGGGCCCGTCCATCGATTGCGAACGTCAATCGTCGCCATAGTCATTTTCCATTGAGATGGACTATGGAATCATCCTTGGATGATTTAGACTGACTATCAACCCCCAGCCACACAGGAGAACAACAATGTCCTTGATCAACAGCGAGATCCTGCCGTTCTCGGCCCACGCCTACCAGAACGGTCAGTTCATCACGGTCACGGACCAGGACCTGAAGGGTCACTGGTCGATCGTCTTCTTCTATCCGGCGGACTTCACCTTCGTGTGCCCGACCGAGTTGGGCGACCTCGCGGACTACTACGGCGAGCTGCGCTCACTCGACGTCGAGGTCTACTCGGTCTCGACCGACACCCACTTCACCCACAAGGCCTGGCACGACTCCTCCGAGACCATCGCCAAGATCGGTTACCCGATGATCGGCGACCCGAACCACGACATCTCCCGCAACTTCGGCGCGCTGCGCGAGGGCCAGGGCTTGGCCGACCGGGCCACCTTCGTCGTCGACCCCGACGGCGTGATCCAGGTCGTCGAGTTCACCGCCGAGGGTGTCGGGCGTAACGCGGCGGAGTTGGTGCGCAAGATCCGCGCCGCGCAGTACGTCCGCACTCACCCGGGCGAGGTCTGCCCCGCCAAGTGGGAAGAGGGTGAGAGCACCCTGGCGCCGTCGCTCGACCTCGTCGGCAAGATCTGATCCGTCCTCACTGACCCGACGATCGACGAACGAGGAACGCCCGTGCTGGATGCCAATCTTCTCGAACAGCTTCGCGGACATTTCGCGAAGATGACCCGTCGCGTGACCTTGACCGCCACCTTCGACGACTCGACGACCTCGGGCCAGATGCGCGAGCTCCTGGCCGATCTGGCCAGCGTCAGCGGCCTGATCACCGTCGAGGAAGGCACCAACGACCGGGCGCCCTCGTTCTCGCTGTCCTCCCAGACGAGCGGAGAGGCCGTGCGCTTCGCCGGCCTCCCGCTCGGACACGAGTTCACCTCTCTCGTCCTGGCCATTCTGCAGATGGGTGGCAACCCACCGGTGGCCTCGGCCGAGACCCTGGCGCAGATCGCCGCGTTGGACCAACCACTCAACTTCGAGACCTTCTTCTCGCAGTCCTGCCAGAACTGTCCCGAGGTCGTGCAAGCCCTCAATCTCCTCGCCATCCTCAATCCCAACATCCGTCACGTCGCCATCGACGGAGCCGCCTTCCGCGAGGAGGCCGAGGCGCGGTCCATCCTCGCCGTCCCC
>CAIORQ010000041.1 GCA_903860745.1 uncultured Actinomycetes bacterium
CCGCTCACCTCACCCTACGCCTCGGGATCGGTCAGCCCCGCCTCCACCTACGGGACCTACGGCTTCGACCTGACGCCCTAACCCAGGACCATCCCCATGACTCGAACACGGGTCTGGGTGCCTAGTCGTTCCTCGATTAAGGACTTGGCAGTCCGAAGGATCAGCGGCACCGGGACCCGTCGCCTTGCCGAGTGATGGAATCGGTGGACTCGGTCGGTTGCACCTTGGTTGCAACTTCGACAAGTTTGTGGAGGCTCTCAGGCAATCACTCGTGATGGAGGAGAACCCTTTATTCACTTGGGCTTTCAGAGCCTCGAGTCTGTGAAGATTCTTAGTCTTGTCTTACGTTGTGACCTTTTTGGGTTGCGCACTTCGCCACTTACTGCCTAGCGTCATTAGTGACCTTGCGCCCGCAGAGTCTCCGAGATTCGGAAAGTAATTAAGAAATGAGAACCCCATGATTTCAACCCTGAAGAAGCTTCAGGCGAAGAAGGTTGCTCAGGAGAACAACGGTGGTTTCACCTTGATTGAACTCCTGATCGTGATCGTCGTCCTCGGTATTTTGGCCGCGGTCGTCGTCTTCTCGCTCGGTGGCGTCACCTCGTCGAGCGCCGTTGCGGCGTGCCAGTCCGACGGTGCCACCCTCAACACCGCCATTGCGGCGTTCCAGGCTGACAACGGCGGCGCCCTGCCGACCGCTCAGTCGCAGCTGACCTCCGGCTCCAGCGCCGCACTGCAGACCTGGCCGGCCAACTACGGCCACTACACCTTTGCGTTGAGCTCCGACGGTGTCATCGAGTTGCACGCGAGCAGTGGGACTGCGACTGCCGCGCCGACCACCCTGACTGCCGCTGGGTACGTCACGGCTGGTTGGACGGCGTGGTCGGGCCCAGGCTCCTGCGCCACGGCGAACGTCAAGTAGTAACGAGTTCGTGACGGGGCATTGCGTCCCGTACGACGTATCAACGCTGCGATGCCCGGCCCTTTTGGGGCCGGGCATCGCAGCGTTTGCGTTGGTATCGACCTGAGTTGTGGTCAAATTGCTGATCAGGACCAATTCATCAACTTCTTCACACACGTTATTGACAGGTTGTAACTTGTGTATGTCGGTCCACTGAGGACGGACACCTCCTCACACCGAGGTAATCACACCGAGGTAAGGAGAACAATCGTGGCGAACGCGGAATCAATCTCAATGGAGCCGTGGCTCCAGGAACTGTGGGACCAGGGCGGATCCGACTTGTTGCTGTCGGGCAGTTCATCACCGCGCATCCGAGTGGACGGACGGCTGATCCCGCTCGAAGGAGCTCCCGTCTTGACAGGGGAGCAGATCCGCGAGGTCGCGTGGCCCCTGCTCACGGACGGTCAGCGCGAGGTCTTCGAGGTCGAGCAGGACGTGGACTTCGCCTTCTCGTGGCACGACCGTGCCCGAATCCGCGGAAGCGTCTTCACCCAGCGGGGGCAAATGGCCCTGTCCTTGCGGGTCATTCCCTCACGGATCCCCACCTACGAGGAGTTGGGCCTGCCGCCGGCGGCGGAAATGGTCGCGCGTCAGCCCCGAGGCTTCGTCCTGGTGACCGGACCCACGGGTTCGGGAAAGTCGACCACCTTGGCCTCGATCATCGACCGGATCAACGAGACTCGACCATCGCACATCTTGACCATCGAGGACCCGGTCGAGTACGTGCACCAGCACAAGATGTCCGCGGTGTCCCAGCGCGAGATCGGACTGGACAGTCCCTCGTTCCAGCGAGCCCTGCGGTCCGCACTGCGCGAGGACCCCGACGTCATGTTGATCGGTGAGATGCGCGACATCGATTCGATCCAGATCGCCCTCACCATGGCCGAGACCGGCCACTTAGTCTTCGGCACCCTTCACACCAATGACGCCGCCCAGGCGATCGACCGCATCATCGACGTCTTCCCGGCCTGGCGTCAGGAGCAGACGCGTGTCCAGCTCGCGGCGTCGCTGTCGGCGATCTTCGCCCAGCGCCTCATCCCCAAGATCGGTGGCGGTGTGGTGGCGGCCTTCGAGGTGCTGGTCGCGACCAGCCCGGTGCGCAACCTGATCCGCGAGGGTCGATCGAACCAGTTGAGCAACGTCATGTTCACCAACGCGAAAGAGGGCATGCAGATGCTCGAGAACAGTCTGGCCGAGCTCATCATCGGTGGGATCGTCACCTACGAGGACGCGCTCGCCGCGAGCGCACACCCCAAGGAGTTGGCGCGCGCCATCGAGTCGCTCGAGATGCGCGCGAGGGGACAGTTGACCCGGTGATCTCCCGACGGGGCCCTGACCTTCCCTACAAGTTGGTTGCTGGCGTCACGCCGAGTGCCGGTCAGTGGTTGGTGGCGAGCGCCAAGGTGGCCGGCGCCACGTTCTCGCCCGAGGCCGCTCGTCTCATCCCGACCTTCGGCCAGGTGCTCGACGAACGGCCCTCCTTCGACGCCATCGTCATCAACGCCCCCATCGGCTACCCCTCGGGGGTCGACCTCGGCTTTCGCACCTGTGACCGAGAGGCGCGTCAACTCCTGGCCGACAGGGCGAACGTCATCACCGCCGTGCCGGGTCGACGGGTCTTCGAGAAGACCAGCAATGTCGTCGACGGTCTCGACGCCATCACCCAGGTCCTGATGCCGCGATACCGCGACGTGGCCAGCGAGATGAGCCCCTATCGCCAACGTCAGGTCTACGAGGGCAATCCGGAGTTGAGTTTCTTCCAACTCAACGGGGGAGTACCGATGAAGTACCCGAAGTTCCGTGAGGCGGGTCGCCAGGAGCGCGCCCAACTGCTCATGTCGAAGCTCAACGGGATCGAGCGCGTACTGAACGCCGAGATCGACCGGGTGCGGCCCCATCATCTCATCGACGCCGCGGTCCTGATCTGGTCG
>CAIORQ010000042.1 GCA_903860745.1 uncultured Actinomycetes bacterium
AGTATGCAAAGATTGCATCGAAAAGGTGTCCTTCTGAATAGGTGAAATTGGTTGTGTAGAGACTCCAATTCTACCTGATGGGGACACCTTTTTCGCGCATGCTCAGCCCTTCGGACCAGCACTTTCATGGTGGATCCAGGCAAAGCGCTCGCGTCGACGCGGAGGTGGCGGGCGAAGAACTCCTCGATGCGACGCCAGGCGTCGGCCGCCTCCTCGGGGCGCGGACCCATGCCGGCGACCTTGAGGAGCGGGCGCAGGGGACGTGGTCCGACCGGCGCGTCGTTCATGAAGGAGTGGCCCGCGTTGGCGTACTCCTTGACGTCGTGGGCCACGCCCGCCGCCGCCAGCGCCTCGTCGAGTCGGGCCGCCGCGTTCCTCAGACTTCGGTCGCGCCCCCCGAAGGAGGCCACCATCGGGCAGGCCGTCGCCAGGACGGTCTCGTAGTCCTTGGGCAGCTGGCCGTAGTTGACGGCTCCGGCGTCGAATCCCTCGCCGGCGCTGGCCAGCACGAAGCCGCCCCCCATGCAAAAGCCGAGAACCCCCACCTTGGTGGTCGTGGCGGAGGAGTCGAGGAGCCACCGGCGGGCGGTGTCGATGTCGCGATACGCGCGTCCTCGCCCGCTGTAGAGCGACCGCATCGTCGACACGAGGCAGCGTCGCGCGCCGCCGTCGGAGTAGAGGTCGACGGCGAGCGTGAGGTAGCCGGCACTCGCCATCCGCCGCGCGTGACGGCGCATGACCTCGTCGACGCCGAAGATCTCGTGGACCAGGACCACCCCCGGCCAGGGTCCGTCGCCCACGGGGCGAGCCAGGTAGCCCATGAGGCGTTCGGACCCGCCGCGGGACTTCGACAGTGCGCTCAGGTCGACGAGTTCCACGTCAGGTTCCACGTCAGAACCGTATCTCGCCGAGCCGGTGCCCCCGGGTTGGACCCGACCCTTGCGTGGGCCAGACTGTCGGGGTGAGCTCTGATCGACCACCGGACACGCCGGTCACCTTGAGCGACACGGCGTCAATGGGACCAGGGGAGGTCGTCTCCTCGCTGCACAGCGACCTCGGCGGGCTGAGCGAGGACGAGGCCGCCCGTCGGCTCGCGCTCTACGGGGCCAACGTCCTCGTCGTCCATCGGGTGAGGCCGCTGGCGGTCCTCTGGCGCCAGGTGCGCAGTCCCATCCTGCTCCTGCTCCTGGGGGCCGCCCTGGTCTCGGCCTTCACCGGCGGTGCCACCAACGCCGTGATCATCACGGCGATCGTCGCGCTCAGCGTCGGCCTGGGCTTCTTCAACGAGTTCGCCGCGGAGTTGGCGATGGCCGCGCTGCGTTCGAGGATCTCGCAGAACGCCCAGGTGCGACGCGAGGGGGTCCTGCGCGACGTCCCCGTGGGCGACCTCGTGCCCGGGGACGTCGTGACGCTGCGGGTGGGTTCGATCGTGCCCGCCGACCTGCGACTGGTGAGCGTGGCGGACCTGGAGTGCGACGAGGGCGTGCTGACCGGCGAGTCGCTGCCGGTCGCCAAGGTGTCCGAGCCCTCCACGCCCGACGGGGGCAGCCTCGCGGGCTGCGCCTACATGGGCACGGTGGTGCACCAGGGCGCGGGCGTCGGCGTCGTCGTCGTCACGGGACCACGAACCGCCTTCGGCCAGATCGCGGCGGGTCTCTCCGAGCACCCCAGCCAGACCGCCTTCGAGAGCGGGCTCTCGCGCTTCTCGCGCTTCTTGTTCCTGGTGGCCATCATCCTCACCGCCTTCGTCTTCGTGGTCAACGTCGCCTTCGCGCGCCCCCTGATCGACGCCCTGTTGTTCTCCCTGGCCATCGCGGTGGGGATCGCGCCCGAGATGATGCCGGCCATCGTGACGATCAGCCTGGCGTCGGGATCGAAGGCCCTGGCCAGGAAGAAGGTGCTGGTCAAGCGCCTGGTGGCCATCGAGGACCTGGGGAACATCGAGATCCTCTTCACCGACAAGACCGGCACGCTCACCGAGGGCGTCATCACCTTCGGCCAGTCGCTGGGCCCCGACGGGCGCGACGAGCAGCGTCCGCGCCTCCTGGGCCTCGTGTGCAACGAGGCCTCCATGGGCCCCGACGGCCCCGTCGGGGGCAATCCCCTCGACCAGGCGCTCTGGACCTCGCTGGAGGACGCCGTGGGCGACCCCCTCGCCCGGGCCGCCCAGGGTTTCACCAAGCTGGCCGAATTGCCCTTCGATCACGAGCGCCAGATGGCCAGCGTCCTGGCGCGGGACGCCACCTCCACGGTCCTGGTGACCAAGGGGGCGCCCGAGGCCGTGCTGGCGCGCTGCCGCGACGTCGACGACACCGCGCGAGCGGTCCTCGAGGGACTCTTCTCCCAGGGCGCCCGGGTCATCGCCCTGGCGAGCCGTCCCTGGCGCGAGGAGCGGGTGACCTTGTCGGCCGCCGACGAGCGCGACCTCGTCCTCGAGGGCTTCCTCACCTTCGTCGACCGCGTGAAACCCGACGCCGCGGCGTCGCTGGCGACGCTCCAGCGTCTGGGGGTGGTGGTCAAGATCATCACGGGGGACAACGGTCTCGTGGCGGCCAAGGTCTGCGAGGAGATCGGCCTGGCCAACGACGGACTCCTGAACGGCGTCGAGGTCGAAGCGTTGAGCGACGAGGAGCTCGCCACGGCCATCGTCCACACCTCGGTCTTCGCCCGGATCACCCCCGACCAGAAGTCGCGCATCATCAAGGTCGCCCGCGGCACCGGCCACGACGTGGCCTTCCTCGGCGACGGCGTGAACGACGCGGTGGCGCTGCATCACGCGGACGTGGGCATCTCGGTCGACTCGGGGACCGACGTGGCCAAGGACGCCGCCGACGTGGTCCTGCTCGACAAGGACCTCGGCGTCCTGGCCGAGGGCGTGATGGAGGGACGACGCATCTTCTCCAACACCATGAAGTACGTGCTGATGGCGACCTCGTCGAACTTCGGCAACATGTTCTCGGCCGCCGGGGCGTCGGTCTTCCTCTCGTTCTTGCCCATGCTCCCCTCGCAGATCCTGTTGAACAACCTGCTCTACGACGCCGGTCAACTGGTCATCCCGACGGACCGGGTCGACGACGAGGTCCTGCACCGGCCGGCCGCCTGGGACATGCGCTTCATCCGGCGCTTCATGTCCATCTTCGGTCCCATCAGTTCGATCTTCGACTTCGTGACCTTCTGGGTGATGCTCTCGGTGTTGCACGCCCACCACGTCGAGTTCCGCACCGGCTGGTTCGTGGAGTCGATCGCCACCCAGACCCTGATCGTCTTCATCATTCGCACCCGGCGCGTCCCCTTCCTGCGCAGCCGACCCAGCGGGGCGATGATGGTGGTGCCCACCGGTGCGGCGGTGGTGGGGGCGGTGCTGCCCTTCACCGGGCTCGCCCACCTCCTGGGGTTCGCCCCCCTCCCGGCGGTCTTCTTCGGCTGGCTGGCCGCGATGGTCGTGGCGTACCTCTTGCTCGTGGAGCTGGCCAAGGTGTACTTCTATCGCTCGCTGGGCCGGCCCGTGGCGCACCGTCACGCCGGCGGCGAGCAGCGCGCGCTGCACCATCTGCGGCGCCGGGCGTCGCGCTTCAGCGTCTGGCGCGGACCCGGGACCCATCACGAGTGACCCCCCTCGGACGTGTCGGTGCTGCGACGAGGGTTTCGGGGACGTCCCGCAGGGACGTCGTGACGACGGCGGACGTTGCTGCCTCCACCAGGTGAGTCACCAACCCCTGACAGTTCTCACAGGCGGATCCGAGGGCGCTTGCACCGCTCCGCTCCCGGGGTTAGTGTCTCCCCGACAGGCGCATCCCATCCACCGTCGTCGACGACGAGGGGCCCAGGCCTCCACCGTCGACCCGGCGTGAACGGGGTGTCGCTCCGCCCGGTGACGAATGGAGAATGACGTGCGTACGAGCAAGTTCTGGCCAATGGCCGCCGCAGTGCCCCTGTTGGCCGGGAGTCTGTGGGCGGCGCCCTCCCAAGCGGCGCAGTCCGTTGGCGCGGGTCACGCCACGTCAACCCAGGCACCCCTGACGGCGTCGCAGGCGCGAGCCCTCTCGACCCACGTCACCCAGCGCGTCATCATCGTGCTGAAGAACCAGTTGACCTCGACGCCCGACACGGCTCACCTGGCCGTGGTGCGCCGGGGCGCTGAGGCGATCCTGCAGCGCCCCATCGTGTCCGAGCTGCGCGAGACCAAGGCGCGCGCGGTCCACGGCTACACGATCATCAACGCCATCTCCGCCATCGTCTCGGCGGGCGAGCGCGCCCGCCTCGCGGCGAACCCCGCGGTCGCCCGCGTGGTGCCCGACCAGATCATCCACCTCGCCCCCCTGTCGACGGCGTCGGGAGTCGGGGCCAAGACCGCTTCCGCCGCCACTCCGCTCCCGGGCACCTGCTCGACCAATCCGAACGCACCGAGCCTCGAGCCCCAGGCCCTTTCGGTCATCCACGCCGACTCGAGCGACCCCGCGGCCAAGACCGCCCGTTCTCTGGGTATCACCGGAGCCGGCG
This sequence comes from uncultured Actinomycetes bacterium, assembly GCA_903860745.1. GTDB lineage: Bacteria > Actinomycetota > Acidimicrobiia > Acidimicrobiales > RAAP-2 > RAAP-2. Next base: position 4,501 of record CAIORQ010000042.1, read on the forward strand.
TGACCGTGGCGTTCATCGCCGACGCTCTCGACACGACCATCCCCGACTTCCAGCGCAACCCCGCCTACGCGAGCGCCGGCTCGCCGGCGGGGAGCCCGGTCTTCACCGACGCCCAGGACTTCTCCGGCGAAGGCCTGGCGACCTTGCCCGCCGGCGGCGCGGAGGCCTTCGGTGACGCGAGTTCGATCGCGGCCCAGGCCAACGAGGTCTACGACATCTCGAACTACAGCGCCCTGCCCCTGGCCGAGCAGTGCTACATCAAGATCGAGGGCGTGGCCCCCGGAGCGAACCTGGTCAACCTCGACATCTTCGGGGCCGAGGACGCCGGGTACAACTCGTCGTTCATCCAGGCCATCGACTACGCGGTGACCGATCACGTCAACGTTCTCAACGAATCGCTGGGCTCCAACACCTTCCCGGACGACCAGGCCAGTCTCGACATCATCAAGGCGGCCAATGACGCCGCGGTCGCCGCGGG
>CAIORQ010000043.1 GCA_903860745.1 uncultured Actinomycetes bacterium
CTGACGGCCGTCGAACGAGGCCACCGGTAATCACAAGGAATTCATAGGGTTTCCGAGGACGAAGGCGAACCTCATGGTTCGGTTTAGGAAACCATCGCTCTCTCCATACTGAGGACCTACAAATTCGAAATTGGGGCTATGAGGTTTCGAAACCGAACAATAACTGCGACCCCGTCGCCGCCCAGTTCGAAGGACGACGGACCATGTTGATGAAACGCGTCGAGGGAAGTTAAGGAAGCTCGTAGAGGATTAGCCAATGACGCCCGGCAACCTATTGATTGTCGGCCATCGAGTGAGGCATCATGCTCCGCTATCGATAAGTTACCCGATGTGGCGATCACCACGAGTTCCTCATTCTTGATGACGTCGACTTCAACCAACTTTTTCGAAGTGATGCATTCGACCGCCAGGACGGCGGTCGACGATTGTCGACGTGTCATGACGTTGATGTCGCGAGTTGGCCCATCGATCAGACGTGCCATTGTCGCCACGTCACCGGAAAAGTTGAACGGTCGCATCGGTTCCAAACGATGCTCGACACCATTGGCACTAAGGAGCATACCGGCGCCTTCAATGACCATGATGATACGGTCAACTCCCACGAATTCGGAGAATGGGCCGTCCCGTGACACTTCGGCAATGCTGACCCGCCACGCAAAGTCAGACAACGAGGCGCCTTCCGGCGCACTAGCTACTTCGGCAGTGGTCCCACCACCGTTCTTCCATGGAGTTCTTATTCGACTCTTGTGGCTGAGGACGTCAGTCATCAGTTTCAGAATCCGGCTTGGCTCGGCGATGATCGAAAGCGCTCACAAGAGGTACGCCGGGACGATAGGCCAGATGCACATAGCTGGGAGCATCGATAACGGCCAAGTCGGCCCGTCGGCCCGGGGACAAGACCCCGATATCATCTCGACGCAACGCAGCCGACCCTCCAGCGGTCGCCGCCCAGAGGGCTTGTGCGGGGGTCATCCCCATCTCCCGTACGGCTAGAGAAATCATGAATGGCATTGAAGATGAGGCGCACGTTCCCGGGTTGTAGTCGGTAGCTAGAGCCACGGTAATTCCCGCGTCGATCATACGGCGGGCGTTGGGAAAGGCTGAACGGGTCGACCACTCGACTCCCGGCAGCAGAGTTGCCACTGTGGTCCCGCCAGAAAGGGCGTCAATGTCGGCAGCATCTAGCCAGGTGCAGTGATCAACGCTGGCGGCCCCCAATTCAACGGCTAAGCGAACTCCGGGGCCATGCGCCAACTGATTGCCGTGGACCCGCAGTCCGAGTCCAACTGCAGCTCCGGCGGTCAAGACCTCGCGAGCCTCGTCACCGTCGAATGCGTGAGGGCTGGCCGGCTCACAAAAAACGTCAATCCAGCGAGCCGCGGGGGCACAGGCACCAAGCATGGCGCCGGTGACTAAACGGATGTAGTCGTCCCTCGCCACTCCGGCGGGGACCACGTGAGCACCCAGGAAAGTGCTCTCGGTAGTGAACTCTCTGGCCAGGTGTAACGCACGTTCCTCACCAGCGATATCCAGTCCATAGCCACTCTTGATCTCTACGGTGGTCGTTCCCTGGGATTGGAGCTCCACCATGCGTCGCGCCAGCAGATTTCGCAATGTCGTGTCGGAGGCCGCGGCGGTAGCGGCCACAGTGGTAGCGATTCCACCACCGTCGTAGGGTGTCCCGGCCATTCGTGCCACGAACTCGTTCGCTCGATCGCCGGCGAAAACCAGATGGGTGTGCGAGTCGACAAAGCCGGGAACCACTGCCCGACCCGCGACATCGACACGCACGTCGGCGGCGGGTGCCGCCGCGGCCGAGCCCAGCCAGGCCAGCATGCCGTCACTGTCGATGACGAGTGCAGCTTTGTGCAGGATCCCCAACGGCGACTCGTCGCCTATTGTCGGGTCGTTTGTAACCAGCTCAGCAATTCCAGTGACCAACACTGAGGCCGCCACGCCAGTTGGTCCCACGGTTAGCGCCACAAAGGTTCGATAGAAGACTGGAGAAGTCCCCCGACATTGCCGAGCACATGACGGCCACCCTCGACGACGGGCCGGCCGTCGACGATCACGGTGTCGACGTCGGCGGCGCTTGCAGACAAGATGATCTGCGAAGCTAGGGATCCCGCCGTTCGCTGCGAGTCCATGCGGATAACCACCAAATCGGCCCGAGCTCCCACTCGCAGTTCGCCAGCGTCGGCCCAACCGATGCTTCGTTGGCCATTCACGGTAAGGGCCTTGACTAGTTGGGACAATTCGATGCGGCCCCGCTCTCCACTGGCGAGTCGTTCGTTCATCTCGAGCGCGCGAGCCTCTTCGAGTAAGTCGGTGATCGCATGCTGGTCACTGCCCAAGCACGGTTGGCTACCGGTATCCAGCAGTCGTCGAGCCGGGCCAATGCCGTCGGCCAAGTCACGTTCAGTGGTGGGACAAAAGCACACCAAGGTACTCGACGCGCCAAGCAGGGAGATATCGTCGCCGGTCAAGTGCGTAGCGTGTACTGCTGTGGTATTGGGCCCCAAAGCCCCCGACGTGTCAAGAAGGGCTGTCGGGCTTACGCCGTAATAGGATTGGCAGGCAGCATTCTCCGAAGGTTGTTCCGACAGATGGACGTGCAACGGCCTACCTTCGGCAGCGGCAACCACTGTGGGGATATCGGTCCCACTCACTGCTCTGATCGAGTGAATGGCTGCGCCGACACGGACCGATCCGGGTCTACTCGGGGTCGGGTCGAACCGGTCAGCCAAGAGAGCGAAGCGCCGAAACCATCCAGCAGCGTCGCCGTCGCTGAAGCGTTTTTGCACCGGATCGAGAGGGAGGTGACCATTGGGGCCGAGTCCTCCGGCCAAGTAACACGTATCGAGCAGCGTGAGGCGGATCCCCGCCGCACTGGCGGCCTCGACGAGTATCGCCGCCATGGCATTGGGCTCGTCGTACCCACCGTGAGGACCATGATGGAGGTAGTGGAACTCGCCTACCGCTGTGACGCCCGACAACGCCATCTCGGCGTATGCCGCCGTAGCCAACGCCCGATACGTTTCAAGGTCAAGCCGGGCCGCGAGGGCGTACATGCCTTCTCTCCACGTCCAAAATGACCCACCCTCTCCGTGGGTCCGCCCACGGAGAGCCCGATGGAATGCGTGGCTGTGAGCATTGGCGAACCCCGGCAGCACCACCCCGGTCAGTTCAATAATCGGTTCCCCGATTGTCTCGGTCGAATCGTTGTGGCCACCGACGACAATCGAGGTGAATCGCCCGGCCTCTGCCACTAGCGTCACGTCGTCGGCCAAGCCGTCGGGTAACCAGGCTTGGGCGGCGTGCCAGGTTGTCGTCGTCACGGGCGATCAGGGCCGGCTAGTTCGGCGATCACCTTCGACAAAGCGTCGACCCCGGCCAGGCAGTCGTCCCGTTCGGCGTGCTCGGCGGGGGAATGCGACACACCAGTCGGATTACGGACGAAGAGCATGGCAGTAGGTACGCCTGCCGCGGACAGAATACCGGCATCGTGTCCGGCCCCGGTGGCCAAAATCGGCACCCCACCCAGCACGCTCTCCAACCTTTCCCGCAGGCTCGCGTCGAACGCCGTGGAATTGGTCCAAGACTCCTCAATCGCGCCACCTCCAGCGGCGGAGACGTCGGACACCACGGCCCGGACTCCGGCTTCATCAGGGCCTCGTGCATCCAGCCACGCTGTGACACGTGAGGGGATGGCATTCACGGCATTAGGCGTCAATGTCACTTTGCCAATCGTGGCCACACATCCATGTCTGTGGGCCGAGTGGCGAGCCGTAGTGACGACGTCGGCCAGGGCCAACATGGGGTCCCTCCGGTCGTCCAGACGTGTAGTCCCCGCGTGGTTAGCCTCCCCCTCAAGGTCCAAACGCCACCGGCCGTGAGGCCAGATGGACGAGGCCACCGCCACTGCTTGCCCGGTGTGGACCAATCCACGTCCCTGTTCGATATGAAGTTCCACGAAAGCCCCCACTCGGCGCAAGGCCTCAGGATCGGGACCGATCTGGTCCTTCCTTCGACCAGCCATCGCTCGAGCTTCAGCCATCGACACGCCGTCGCCGTCGATCAAGTTCAGGGCACGGTTGGCGTCGAGAGCACCAGTGAGCAGTCGAGAACCGCCGCACGCCACTCCGAATCTTGCCCCCTCCTCGTCGCCGAAGTTCACTACCGCGACTGGTCGGTTAGGCACGAAGCCTGCGGCCCGTAGAGCGTCCACCGCGGCGAAGGCGGAGATAACGCCGAGCGGGCCGTCGAAGGCGCCACCGTCGGGCACTGAATCAAGGTGCGAACCAACCACTACACCCTTTTGGCCAGCGACGGCATCGGGATCGCCCCACCAAGCCCATTGGTTGCCCACCCGGTCCTCCACCAGATCAAGACCCCTGACCGCAGCCTCTCCGGCAAACCACTCGCGCAGAGTGGCATCCTCCTTTGTCCAAGCGTAACGTCGATAGCCGCCGGATTCGGAGTTGCGACCTACCAGCTCTAATGCTGCCCACATCGAGTCGAAACTCATACGGTCATCCCTCCTCGCGCATGGGAATGCGCACGCCGCGAGTCTCGGCGGTCTCTTCGGCGATGTCGTAACCCGCGTCGACGTGGCGGATCACGCCCATGCCGGGGTCGTTGGTGAGGACGCGCTCGAGCTTCTCGCGCGCCAATGCCGTGCCGTCGGCGACGCAGACCTGGCCCGCATGGATCGAACGCCCGATACCCACGCCGCCGCCGTGGTGGATCGACACCCACGACGCGCCCGAGGCGGTGTTCACCAGTGCGTTGAGCAGTGGCCAGTCCGCGATGGCGTCCGAACCGTCCAACATCGACTCGGTCTCGCGATAGGGCGAGGCCACCGAACCACTGTCGAGGTGATCGCGTCCGATGACCAAGGGTGCGGAAATCTCACCCGAGGCGACGAGATCGTTGAAGACCACGCCCGCCTTGTCGCGCTCGCCGTAGCCCAACCAACAGATTCGTGCGGGCAGGCCCTGGAAGGCCACCTTCTCTTGGGCGCGGGTGATCCAGCGGTGTAGGGGCTCGTTGTCGGGAAATAAATCCA